>JBEHXB010000235.1:0-4645 GCA_048498895.1 Pseudomonadota bacterium | reverse complement strand
CCACCCGATCGCCGATGCGCGTCACCCCTATCCGGGCCCGATCTGGCTCTATGTCGGCCGCGTGGCGGTGGAAAAGAACATAGAGGCATTCCTGGCGCTAAACCTGCCTGGCACCAAGGTGGTGGTGGGCGATGGCCCGGCCAAAGTCGAGCTGGAGCGGAAATATCCGGATGTGCGCTTCCTGGGCACGTTGGCCGGCGAGGAGCTGGTGCGGGCCTATGCCGGCGCCGACGTCTTTGTTTTCCCCAGCCGCACCGACACCTTCGGCCTGGTGATACTGGAGGCGCTGGCCTGCGGCCTGACGGTGGCCGCCTATCCCACAGAGGGGCCGCGCGACGTTGTGGGCGGACCGGAAGGCGCGCGGGTCGCTTCGCTGGACGCGGATCTCAGGAAAGCCTGTCTGGGCGCCCTGGCCTTGAGAAAGCAGCATCCCGATGCGCCGCGCGGTTTTGCGCTTACCCGGTCCTGGCGGGCCTGCACCGTGCAGTTCCTGCGCAATATCAGCGTTGAGCCGGATCTGGACTAGGCGCCCCCGCGGCGGTTAAGCCCTTCCTGCCACAGGGCTTATCGAAACGATGCCGGTAGGCTAGAACCGGCCCCATGCAGCCCGCCGGGTTCCCCGATCCATGACAGAACCGAACGCCCGCCTGACGGTCCGCGAGACGGTGTTCCTGGGACTGGTTCTGCTGTTCTGGGCGGGATTTGTGATCCTTCTGGGCAAGGACACATCGTGGGATTTTCGCAACTATCACTGGTATGCGCCCTATGCGCTGCTCAATCACCGGATGGGCTTCGACGTGGCGGTGGCGCACCAGGCCAGCTACTACAATCCCTATCTGGATGTCCCGTTCTATCTGCTGGCCACCCACACCCACGCCTGGATTGCGCTGGGGGTGCTGGGCGCCGTGCAGGGCGCCAGCGTGATCCCGCTCTATCTGATGGGCCGTTCGCTCCTGAAGCTTCCGTTGAAGCCATCCGACCTGAAGATTGCCGCCGGGGCGCTGGCGCTTCTGGGCCAGGTCGGGGCGCTGACCCTCACCGAATTCGGAACTACCTATTACGATAATGTCATGGCCGTCTTCGTGCTGAGCGGCCTTTGCGTCCTGGTGGTGTGCCGCGGCACGTTGCGGGAAGGATCGCCCGGCCGGGCCGCGGCGCTGGCGGGCGCGGCGGGGCTTGTCACCGGCATGGCCATGGGCCTCAAGCTGCCCGAGATGCCTTACTGCGTCGGCTTCGCCGCGGCGCTGTTGGCGGTGGGCGGACGCCCCCGGCAGGTCGCCATCTGCCTGGCGGCAGGCGGAATCGCCGGCGTGATCGGCTTTGCCGTCTTCTCCGGCCCCTGGATGCTTTACATGTGGCACCTGACGGGCAATCCGGTGTTTCCCTATTTCAACGAATACTGGAAATCGCCGCTGGCGCTAGCGGCGCCTTATCGCGACCTGCGCTTCGTGCCGACGCATTTCTGGCAGCAGATCCTGTTTCCGTTCCTCTTCACCTTTGACTGGCACGTGGCCAACGACCTCAGCTTCCAGGACATTCGCGCGGCGCTGGTCTATCTGTTCGTGCCGATCGCTGCGGCCGTCTGGCTGCTGGGCCGCGAAAACAACGACCCGCTGCTGGACAAGCGTGGCACCGCCATTCTGTTCACCTTCGCCGCCGTCAGCTACGTTGTCTGGCTGCATTTCTTCGCCATCTACCGCTATGCGCTCATCTACGAAATGCTGGCGCCGCTGCTTCTGGTGGGCGCGGTGGGGCTTTTGCCCTTCGCGCGCCGGGCGCGTTACATGACGCTGGCGGGCCTGGCCGCGCTGTGCCTGATGACGGCACGCAGCGATTTCCTGGAGCGCGCGCCGGTCGAGGATCCTTATATCCGCACCGCGCTGCCGCCCATTCCCGATCCGTCACACACCATGGTGCTGATGACTGGCGATGCCCCGATGGGCTTTATCGCCACAACACTGCCGCCGGAAATTCCGGTTCTCCGGATCGACGGCTGGATGGTGCAGCCGCGTGACGGCTCGCTCATCACACGGCAGATGAAGCAGCGCGTCGCCCGGCACCTGAAGGCCGGCCGGCCTCTCTATCTGATCGCGGACGCCACCGACATGGGCCGCGCCCACGACGCGCTGGCCGATTATGGCCTTGCTATCCGCTGGTCCGAATGCCAGCAATTCGACACCAACCTGGTGGGGACCTATCAATGGTGTCCCCTGGCCAGGCGAACGTAACAGCCACCCGGAGCGGGCAATGAAGGTCGCGGTCCTGATCCCCTGCTATAACGAGGAGGCGGCCATCGCCACCGTGGTGCGGGATTTTCGAGGCGCGCTGCCCGACGCCGCCATCTATGTCTATGACAACAATTCGCGCGACCAGACCTCGGCGCGCGCCGCGGCCGCAGGTGCGGTGGTGCGCCGCGAGACCCGCCAGGGCAAGGGCAATGTGGTGCGGCGCATGTTCGCCGACATTGAGGCCGACATCTATGTTCTGGTCGACGGCGACGATACTTATGACGCGGGCGCCGCCCCGCGCATGATCCAACAGATGTTGGCCGATGGCGCCGACCTTCTGACGGCGCGGCGGGTGCATTCGCGCGCCGATGCCTACCGCCCCGGCCATGTCTTCGGCAACCGCATGCTGACGGGCCTGACCTCGGCCTTGTTCCGGGTCAAGCTGTCCGACATGCTGAGCGGTTATCGCGTCTTCTCCCGCCGCTTCGTCAAAAGCTTCCCCTTCACCGCCGAAGGATTCGCCATCGAGACCGAACTGACGGTCCACGCCGTGCGCCTGCTGATGCCGATGACCGAGATGGACACGCGCTACAAGGAGCGGGCCGTGGGCTCAGTCTCCAAGCTCAACACCTGGCGAGACGGGTTTCGCATCCTGGGTACTATCGCTTACCTTCTGCGCGAGGAACGGCCATTGGTGTTCTTCTCGTCCATCTTTCTTCTCTTCGCGCTGGCGTCGATTGTGGCCGGCGCGCCGGTGGTGACGGAATATTTGAAGACCGGACTGGTGCCACGCCTTCCCACCGCCGTCCTTGCCACCGGCCTGATGGTGCTGGCCTTCCTGTCCCTGACCTGCGGGCTGATCCTGGACACGGTCACACGGGGCCGCTGGGAGGCCAAGCGCATGGCCTATCTGGCCATTCCAGGCCCCAAGGCGCTGGAAGAGCAGAGCCGGACGTGAGCGCGCCCACGCGCTTGGCCGGCTGGCTTTGGCGCCACGCCTTCGTCCGCTTCTCGGCTATCGGGGGGGTGGGCTATCTACTGGCCATCGCGCTTCTGGGCTTCTTCACCGGCGTGCTGAAGCTGGATTTTGCCGCCGCCAACGCCCTGACCATCTTCCTGACCATGGCTTTCACCTGGCTGGGCAACCGCTATTTCACCTTCCGCGACCGGCACGCCCGCGGCTTTTCCGCCGTCCTGCAGGAGTGGCTGAAATTCATGGGCGCCAATGGCCTGGGGGCGCTGGTGAACTATTTGATCGCGCTGATACTGGTGCATTACGCGGCCGCGCCTTTCAGCAACAAATTCGCGGCCCAGGCCGTTGGGGTCTTGGCCGGCCTGATCTTCAACTTCACCCTGTCCCGCACCCTGGTGTTCCGCAAGATGTCGTGAGACGGCCTTGCCGCGCGGCCGGGAACTTGTCCGGGCGGGGCGGCCGGGCGGCCCCTGAAATGGCAAAGAAAAAGGCGCCGGTTCGCACCGGCGCCTTTTGCAACTTGTGCAGACGCGGATCAGCGACGCGCGGCCAGCGACCACAGATGAGCGATCATCGCATCCTTCTCCGGCGACTTCACCGCATCGAACGCCTTGATCGCGTCAGCCTTCTGCCCGGCAGCCAGATAGGCCTGGCCGAGACGGGTCTGGGCATTGGCCTTGTCCTTCAGCGGCTTCTTCATCGCGTCCTGGATCAGGCCGATGGCCTGCTTGGCTTTGCCCATGCCGATGGCATTCTCAGCCACCTTGACCAGCGCGTCGCCCTGGGCCTGGCCCTGGGCAGCGGCGATGTCCTTGTCCAGGCTGGCAGTGGAGGCCGCCGCCTGGTTCTTGGCCAGGTCCAGCAGCTTCTTGGAACGGTCGTCGGACAGCACCTTGGCGTCGAAGCCCTTTTGCAGGACGGTCTGGGCCTCAGCGGGGAAGCCCAGCTGCAGCGCCAGCTGCGCCAGCAGAACATATTCGTCCTTGGTGTTGATGTTGCCGGTCATGAACCGCAGCCGGTTGACGTCAAGGGTGTTGTGGTCGGTCAGACCCTTGGCCCGCTCGGACAGGCGCAGCAGGTTCTTCCAGTATTCCGGCTTGCCGCTGTGCGCGACCAGAGTCTCCAGCGCGGTCCGCTGGGTATCATCGTCACCCGCGTCATAGGCACAGCGCATCAGCAGTTCCAGAGCGGCATCGCTGGGCGACTTGAAGTTGCTCTTGATGTAGCGAATGCATCCTGCGGCGTCGTGCGACAGGTAATAGGACTGGGCGATGATCTGCATCGCGCTGGCGTCGAGGGCGCCGACCTTGCGCAGGACCTCCTGGTCGGCGATCACCGCCTTGTAGTTGCGGGCGTTGTAATCGTTGGCGAACTTGGCCAGGGCGCCTTCCTTGGTGTTGGTATCGCCCGACTTGATGGCAATGAACCGGCGCAACTGGTTGAT
>JBEHXB010000234.1:0-4646 GCA_048498895.1 Pseudomonadota bacterium | reverse complement strand
CAAGCCGACAGCCCCTATGACGATCCCGGGCTGCAGGCGGCCCGCCAGCGCATCCTGACCCGCGCGGGGATGGACCAGCAGCCGGGCATCTCGGCCGGGCTTGCGCTCGATGCCACCAACAATCCCGGACTTGTATATGGCTTTGACGGCATGGGGCGCGGAAAGGGACAGGCGCAAGCCAGCCTTTCCTATAGCAGCTCCAGTGTCGCCGCACGGCTTTCGCTGGGCGCGTTCAGCAACGATTTCTCGGGGCGGACCACCAAGCTCATGCCCGATGACAGCTTCGTGTCGCTGAAGATAAACGATCAGGCACAGGTTTATGCGGGGTGGCTGAGCCACTGGTGGGGCCCGGGCTGGATATCCGCGCTGGCGCTTTCCAACAACGCCCGGCCCATGCCCCAGATCGGCATCCAGCGGGCCGGCGGCGCGTCGTCCTGGCCGATCCTCAACCTTCTGGGGCCCTGGCAGGCGGAATTCTTCATCGGTCTTCTGGACGACCCGCGGATCGACCGCAACACCGGCTACAACGCTGCCCATATCTCCTTCAATCCGCTGCCGGGGCTCGAAATCGGCCTGGGCCGAACCGAGCAGATCTGCGGCGAGCATCATCCCTGCGTGCCGCTGCGCGACGTTTTCAATGTGAACAACGATCCGAAGAACACCGATCACACCAACGACGAAGGTGAGATCGATGTACGCTGGTCCCATGCCATCTTCGGCATACCGTCCGAATTCTATACGTCGCTGATGAACGAGGACTCCTCGCCCTTCGCCCATTCGGGCACCACGCACCTCTTTGGAACGACCATCTTCCTGCCGATGCCGTCGGGCAGCCCGCTTCGCCTCACGGCGGAATACACCGACAGCGTGCCCACCTACGACATTTTCAGCTTTGGGAATGTGATGCACGGA
Organism: Pseudomonadota bacterium; assembly: GCA_048498895.1. Classification (GTDB taxonomy): domain Bacteria; phylum Pseudomonadota; class Alphaproteobacteria; order Micropepsales; family Micropepsaceae; genus Rhizomicrobium. The sequence goes on along the minus strand of JBEHXB010000234.1, from coordinate 3,734 downwards.
TTTGCCTATACCAATGGCGACTATGTCGATGGCATGCGCTATCGCGGCCGCACCCTGGGCTTCAGCCTGGACAGCGATTCCCGGCTGCTCTCCGTGCAGGGCGGCTGGACGGATCCGCAGGGCCGGTTTTATGAAATCTCCCTGCACAAGGCGCAGATATCCAATCCGCACAATACCGAAGGCAATGTCGTCACCCTGGCGCCGGTCAACGTGAACATGGGGGAGGCGCGGGTCAGCCTGCCGCTGCCGCGCATGAACCTGGACCTAGCGCTGCGCCTGCAGGATGACCAGCCCCGTCCCAAGACCGGGTTCACCACCTCAGTGGAAGCGGCCCTTCGCATTGCCCTATGATGCCGCGCCAGAGCGCCGGACCGGCGCGATTCGGAGCTCGTCCATGGTCACCCTTGTCACCGGCGGTGCCGGCTATATCGGCAGCCACACCGTTTATGCCCTGCTGGACCGTGGTGAAAAGGTCGTCGTGCTGGACGATCTGTCGACCGGCGTTCGCGCCCAGGTCGGCCGGGAAGCAGCTTTCGTCGGCGGCGACGTCGGCGACCGGGCACTGGTGGAGCGCGTCATCCGCGACCACGGCATCGATGCTGTCATCCACTTCGCGGGTTCCATTGTGGTGCCGGAATCGGTTTCCGATCCGCTGTCCTACTATGAAAACAACGTTGTAAAGTCGCGCAATCTGATCGCCGCCTGTCTGGCCATGGGCGTCGGGCAGTTGATTTTCTCCTCCACCGCCACCGTCTATGCGGACGATGCCCGCCAGCCACTGGCGGAGGATGAGCGCAAGGCGCCCATCAGTCCCTACGCGCGCTCCAAGCTGATGACCGAGTGGATGCTCGAGGATGTCGGCCGCGCCCACGATTTTCGCTACCACATCCTGCGCTATTTCAACGTCGCCGGCGCCGATCCGCAGGGCCGCACAGGCCAGTCCACGCCAAAGGCCACCCACCTGATCAAGCGTGCGGCCCAGGTGGCGTTGGGCCGCGTGCCGCATCTGGACATTTTCGGGACGGACTACCCCACCCCGGATGGCACCGGTGTGCGCGATTACATTCACGTCACCGACCTGGCCCAGGCCCACTTGCTGGCGCTGGACGCGCTGCGGGCGGGCGCGCCCTCGACGGTCTACAATTGCGGCTATGGACGGGGTCTCTCCGTTCGCGAGGTGGTGCGGGGCATCGAGAAGGTCATCGGCCGCCCCCTGCCGGTACGCGAAAGTGTCCGCCGGCCCGGCGATCCCCCAACGCTGATTTCCGATCCCACACGCATCAAGGCGGCCCTGAACTGGATCCCCCGCCATGATGACCTGGAGGAAATCATCCGCTCGGCGATCGCCTGGGAGCGCCGCTTCAATGCAGGCTGAGCCGGCCTGACGCCATAATTCCGGCGCGCCCCCTTGTTATCGGCCGGCCTGATCCTCATAACCGCCCGCCATGCGCAGCTTCGACACCACCCATCTGACCAGCAGCACGATCGGCTGGCTGCGCAGGTACGAGAACCACATCTCGGCAGTGTCGCTGGCGGGCGGCTTTGCCTTCGATTCCTGGGCCTTCGGCCAGATCGACCGGCCCGAGACGCAGGCCGTCTTCATCGTCTATCTGCTGGTGGCGGGGATCGCGATCGCGGTGCTGCATGGCCTGGAATCGCGGCCCGAGGAAAGGCGCCCGTCCGATCGGGTCCGCGCCGTCCTGATCTTCACCACCCAGTTCGCCCTGGGGTGCCTGCTGTCGGGATTCTGCGTCTTCTATATTCGCAGCGCATCGCTCACCTCATCCTGGCCGTTCCTGCTGGCGCTGATGGCGATCTTCATCGGCAACGAGTATCTGCGTCGCTATCATTCGCGACTGGTCTTCGCGGCGCTGCTGTTCTTCTTCTCGCTCTATTCCTACGCCATCCTGCTTGTGCCGCTCGTGGTGCAGCGCATCGGCAAGATCCCTTTCCTCATCAGCGGTGTCATTGCGGTGGTGATCTTCGCCATCTACATGCGCGCCCTTGCCCAGCTGGGGCACGAGCGCTATCGCGGCGCGCGCATGCAGGTGGCTGCCGGCATGGTGCTGATCACGCTGTTCCTCAACGCCGCCTATTTCCTCAAGCTGTTGCCGCCGCTGCCGTTGGTGCTGACCGACGCCGGGGTCTATCATTCGGTGGAACGGGTGCGCGAGGGTTATCGCGTCAGCTCGGAAGCCGAGCCGCCGGAGTGGCGCGCCCTGTTCGGCACCTTTCCGCTGCTGCACATCCAGCGGGGAGGGCGAATCTACATCTACAATTCCGTATTCGCGCCGCGCGGGCTCGAGGCCCTGATCGTGCATGACTGGCAGTGGCGCGATCCGAAGTCCGGCGCCTGGGTGAGCCAGCAGCGTGTGGTCGTGAATATCGTGGGCGGGCGCCAGGACGGCTATCGCTGGTACACCTACAAGACCGGCCCCCGGCCCGGACAGTGGCGGGTCAATATCGAGACCTCGGATGGCCGCAGCATCGGGCGTGTCCGTTTTGCGGTGGAAGAGCAGGCAGTCCCGCCGGCAGTAACAACCAGGATGCTTGTGGCTGCCCCCAACTGAGCCGCTAAAGCGCGGCGCGGACGCGCATCTCCGCCGCCGCGGTGAACCCATGGTCGGGACGCGGCTGGTCGTCCTGGGCCCTGACAGCAAAATCGACCATCATGCGCCGCAAGGGAAACGACACCCGCGCTTCGGCCATGTTGATGCGAACGGGGGCTGTGGTGACCACATTGTAGGTTGTGTGGACGTTGGGATCCTTGCTGTTGATGAAGGGATTGGAGACGTCGGCGTGGTGCAGCATCAGCTGGTATTCGACGCCCGAGTTGGAAGTCCAGTCGCCGGACAGCGACAGCAGCTGGGAATCACTGTCCAGGCTGAAGCCCAGGCTGCGATTGCGGTAGCGCATGCCGTCCGGATACTGCCCGTTATTGTAGGCGAATCCATGATCGTCATGGCCCCAGAACAGCTGGTACGTCGGAATTGTGCTGGCCCATTCGAGGGTCAGGCGGAGCATCCCATCCCGGCGGGGCGCCCATATGGAAGCACCGTACAGATGGCTCACCGATTGAGGCAGCGGGTTGCTTTGCACCTCGTTCATCTCCTGGGCGTAAAGAGAGAACGGCATGCGTCCGAGATGCCCCGAATAGTGAATATCGATCAATCCTTCGTCGTTGGTCTGATTGACGCCCACGACGCGCACGCCGTTGACAAACTTTACATGGTTGCTGAAGTGAAACCATTCCGCCAGCGGCTTGCAGGGATTTCCGGTCCCGCACATCTCATCCATGCGGGCAACGCCGATCTCCAGGCCCGGCAAGGGATTGATGGAAAACCGCACAGCGTTATAGAGCACGTTCCGGTTAACTCGCTTGGCGCCGTCCAGCACACCGACAAAAGCCTCGAGTTGCCACGGGCCAAGCCAGCGCAGAACCGGCCATTGGAACGCGGAGGTGTCGGCGCGCATGATGCCGACATGGGGAAACGGCCTGGCATTGTTTGAGAGCGACAGGGCAGACATCCACCCCGGTCCCCACCAGTGCGGCATGTAACCGGCATAGACGATCGAATTGCCCACCAGTTGCGCGATATAGCTGCCGTCGAACATCAGGGTTTGACGGTCATAACGGTCGGTAGTCTGCATTCCGACATTCAGGCGGAAGGAGGTTGTGTCCATGTTGTATTGCATGGACAGGCCGGCCTGCGCGTCCTGTCGGCCCAGGGCAC
>JBEHXB010000233.1:0-4661 GCA_048498895.1 Pseudomonadota bacterium | reverse complement strand
CGCTGCCTTGCGGGCGGAATCCTGGTGGACGTCGAGCTGGGAATTCTGTGCCTCGAAACTGTCCTTGCCGTCGCCCGGCATCGGGGTGGGCTCGCAGCGCGATTCGGTACAGCTGTAGGTGACGCGCTGGGCGCCACGGTTCAACACGACAGTGTCGCCATGGTCGGCGCCGACCACATTGATATAGGTGCCGAACACCTGATTGCCGTTCTGGTTCAGCGCCACGATGTTGGTGCGGCCATAGCCCTTGCCCTGCACGAAGGCATGGCGGGCATCGACCATGGTGATGTCCGCGATCGTGGGATTTCCGACATAGACCGTCGCCACCGGGCCGCGGAAGGTGAGGGTATGGACCTCGTCCAGCGCCAGATTGACTTCGCCCCGCCCGGCGACCGAAGGGCCTGCCAGGGCAGGCATGATGACGGCGCTCAACACAAATGTGGCGGCGATGGCGGTGCGGCGCATGGCGGCTGTCCGGAAAATTGCACGGCCATGCTAGGCGTGCGGCGTAAAGGAACGTTTAAGAGTGCGGCAAGGATTGTGCCGATGCGCCCGGCCGCCTCAGCGTGTGCACAACTCTTGCAACGACCGGCCAGGCTGTCGCGAAAGGGATCATCCCACGCGCATCGAATATCGCCTCGCATCGTGTGCCTTCGATCGCCGATTCTGCGCGCATGGTTAATGAATGCCCAAGAATTTACTGCAACAGCGGCGTTTCCCGCGTTTTCCGTTTCACGACGATACGATTGCGCCATGACGCTTGCGCCTGCGATTAAGCCGCCGTTAAGCGCTTTCATTCTACATTGGCCGCGTCCGGCAACGACCAAAGCATGTCGGGGCGGGTATCCAAGGGTGTCATTCAATTTCGGAGACTTAAATGAACATTTTCTCGCGGTTTGTTCGCGATGAATCGGGCGCCACGGCCATTGAATATGGCCTGATCGCCGCACTCATCGCCGTCGTCGTCATCAGTGCCGTCAGCCTGGTCGGCAAAAACCTGTCGACCACCTTCACCACGATCTCCGGCAACCTGAAATAAGGTTCGCCGCGATTTCCGCAGAAACGAACGGCCGCCCATTCAAAAAGGCGGCCGTTCGCATTTGAAGCCCTATCCGCCTCTGCTTCCGCCGGTCCGGACATGATCGCCGAATTTCTTGTTCTTGTCGCACTGCCCGCGCTTCTGGCGGCGGCCGCCGGCTGGGACATGGCCAGTTTCACGATTCCCAACCGGCTGCAGATCGCGCTGCTGGTCGCTTTCATGATCTTCGTCGCCGCGACGGGGATGAACCTTTCCGTTCTCGGCTGGCACCTGCTGGCGGGTCTCGTCGGTCTTTTGATCGGCTTCGGTCTTTTTGCCGCCGGCTGGATCGGCGGCGGGGATGCCAAGCTGTTTGCAGCCGTGGCGCTGTGGCTGGGTTTTCGCGACATGATGCCCTACGCGATCGTGGCGTCCGTGTTCGGCGGCGTGCTGACGATGGGACTGCTGGTGATGCGCGGCTGGCCCTTGCCCGCCTTTCTGGCCCGCTATCCGTGGGTCCTGCGCCTGCATGATCGCAAGGCGGGCATTCCCTATGGTGTGGCCCTGGCGGCCGGCGCTTTCATGCTTCTTCCGCAGACGGAGATTTTCCGTCTGGCGGCCGGCGTCTGAGAAAACGGTTCGCAAACCGTCAACTCCAGCATTCCGCAGCTTCTTATTAAGCAATTTCTAAAGGGTTGCGTGGTGAATTATCACCAAAGGAGCTGCCCCTCATGAATACCCAACGCGTGATCGTACTAGGCCTTGCCTTGGTGGCGGCTGGCGGCGCGGCCTTCCTGGTTCGCGGCATGTTGGGTGGTGGAACGCCGCCCGCACAAGCCAGCTCGGCGCCGGCGATCGCTATGAGCGAAGTGCTGGTCGCATCCGAGAATCTTCAGCCCGGCCAGGCCCTGCAACCCGAACAGGTGCGATGGGAGAGGTGGCCCTCCAACGCGGTCGATGCCAGCTTCATCACCCGCAACGGCACGGCCGACGCCACTGATGCGATCAAGGGCACGGTGGTGCGAAGCCCCATTCTTGCGGGCCAGCCGGTCGTCAACACCGCGATCGTCCATGCCGATGCCGCCGGTTTCATGGCGGCGATGCTCACGCCGGGCATGCGCGCTGTTTCCATCGTCACTTCGCCGGAATCGGGCGCCGCCGGATTCATTCTGCCTAATGACCGCATCGACGTGATCCTCACCCGCAAGATCAACGGCGATCCGCCGCGGGTTTCTTCGCGGATGATCCTGTCGAATGTGCGCGTGCTTGCGGTCGACCAGACCTTCAAGCAGGAGAAGGACACCAAGACGGTGGTGGCAAAGACCGCCACCCTGGAAGTGACCCCCGAACAGGCCGAGATCCTGTCCACCGCCGGCGAGGCCGGCCAGCTTTCGCTGGCGCTGCGCGCGCTGGGCGACAACAAGGCCGTGACCACGGCGGCGCGCAGCCGCACCGGCGGCTACGGCACCGGCGACAGCCAGGTTTCGGTGATCCGCTACGGCGTCGTCGCAGACAGCCGTTCGCGCCAACATGCGGAGAGCCCCCAGTGACCGATCCGTCTGTGACCAACCCGTCCGTGATCAGCCTTTCGGGGATACACAAGTTTCTCCTCCTGGGTCTGCTGCTGGCGGCCACGCCGGCCGCCGCCAAGCCGGCGATCGACGAGGCCCATGCGCGCCTTCTGGCCATTTCCACCCATGGCGCGCCGGCCCATCAGCGCCTGACCCTGTCGCTCGACAAGGCCGCCATCATCCAGCTGGATACCGACGCGCGCGATGTTCTGGTGTCCAATCCCGACCTTGTCGACGCGATCGTGCGCACGCCGCGCCGCATCTTCCTTCTGGCCAACAAGGTGGGCCAGACCAATGCCTTCTTCTTCGACGGCAACGGCCGCCAGATCCTGGCCCTGGACATCCGGGTCGAGCGCGACGTCACCGACCTGTCCAGCCTGATGCACGCCTCCATGCCCAATTCCTCCATCAAGGTGCAGGCGCTGAACGACAATGTGGTGCTGACCGGTTCGGTCTCCAGCGCCATCGAGGCGTCCCATGCCGCCGACCTGGCGGCGCGTTTTGCCGGTGACCCCAAGAAGGTGGTCAACATGCTCAGCGTGGCCGCCGGCCAGCAGGTGATGCTGAAGGTGCGCATCGCCGAGATGGACCGCAACATCGCCAAGCAGTTCGGCATCGACCTGACTGCTGCCGCCAAGATCGGCGGCGTGCCGGTGGTGACATCGACTTCCAATCCCTATGGTCTATTGGGCCGGGCGCTGTCCGACATGTCCGGCGGCCAGGTCGGTTCGGTTTGCCCCGGGGCGTTCAACCCGACCCAGACCTCCAATATCGGCTCCAGCCAGGTCAGCGGCAACAATACCGTGACCTCCATCACGAACGGCGTGGCGTCGACCACCCAGACCATCACCACTGGTCTGCCCACCGTCACCAGTTCGATCAACACCTCTATTCCCTGTTCCAGCCCCAACAACGCCCAGGGCGTGCTCAAGGCGCTGGAGCAGGTGGGTCTGGTGCACATGCTGGCCGAACCCAATCTGACCGCCGTTTCCGGCGAGACCGCCAAGTTCCTGGCGGGCGGCGAGTTTCCGGTACCCGCCAGCCGCGACCGCGACGGCAATGTCACGGTTGTGTTCAAGCAGTTCGGCGTGGGCCTTTCCTTCACTCCCGTCGTGCTTTCGCCCGGACGCATCTCCATCCAGCTTTCCAGCGAGGTCAGCGAGCTGACCAATACCGGCTCGTTCCTGCTGAACGGCTCGACCTCCGGCAACGGCCTGAGCATCCCGGCCCTGTCCGTGCGGCGCACCGAAACCACCGTCGAGCTGCCCTCCGGCGGCAGCTTCGCGGTGGCCGGCCTGATGCAGCACAACACCAAGCAGGTGATCGACGGCTTTCCGGGCGTGAAGGACCTGCCGGTCCTGGGCGCGCTGTTCCGCAGCCGCGACTTCCAGAATGACGAAACCGAGCTGGTGGTGCTGGTCAGCGCCTATCTGGTCGAACCCAATGCCGAAAGCGCCTTCGCCGCGCCTACCGACGGCTTCGTGGCGCCGACCGATCCCGAAACCCTCCTGCTGGGACGCCTGAACGCGGTCTACAGGAAAGACGCCAAGCCCGTGACGCCCCAGGCGGCCGCGCCTGTCGGCTTCGTGGTTCGATAGGAGGACAGGATGAAGCTCGAAGATTTCATTCGCGCAGGCGCCCTGACCGGAATGCTTGTCGCCGGCAGTTGTGCCGCGCCCATGGCCGATCCCAACGGCATGATGGAAGACGGCGCCGTCAACCACCCGATCCTGGTGGAACCGTCATTCCGCGATCTCAAGGTGAACTATGGCGGCGCCGGCCTGAGCGACGAGGATGCGGTCAAGTTCGACACCTTCCTCGCGGGCTATCGCGCGCGCGGCAATGGTTCGCTTGGCATCAGCGTGCCCAGTGGCGGCTCGTCGCGCGAAGCGATCACCTATTTTGCCGAACGTGCCGCGGCAACCGGCATCTCGCGCGACAAGATACTGGTCTCCACCCATGACGCCGCCAATGGCGACACGCGCGTGGATGTCAGCTACATCGCCTACACCGCCCGCACCGACAAATGCGGCGACTGGTCCGAGAACCTGGCCTATTCCGCCGACAACCAG
>JBEHXB010000232.1:0-4685 GCA_048498895.1 Pseudomonadota bacterium | reverse complement strand
CTGGGCGATTCCATCACCGAAGGCGCGCAGTCCACCAACAACGCCTTCCGCGGCTGGCCCGATCGGCTGGCCGAGCGGTTGAACGCCACGTCGGCGGGGCGCAAATGGGCAGTGGTCAACGCCGGCATCGGCGGCAACCGCCTGCTGCGCTATGGCACCGGGCCCAGCGCGCTGGCGCGGCTGGACCGTGACGTGCTGGCGGTGCCGGGCGTGAAGGCGGTGATCCTGCTGGAAGGCATCAACGACATCGGCCGCGGGTTCACCGCCCAGGGTCCGCAGGACCCGGTGACGGCTGAAGCGCTGATCGCCGCCGACAAGCAGATCATCGAGCGCTGCCATGCCCATGGCATCAAGGTGATCGGCGCGACGCTGACGCCTTATGGTGGCGCGGGCTATGCCGCGCCGCAGGGCGAGCAGGTGCGCCAGGCGCTGAACAACTGGATCACGACCAGCGGCGCGTTCGACGGCGTGGTGGATTTCGCCGCCGCCACCGCCGATCCGGCCAATCCCCTGACATTCCGCGCCGGGTTCAACGACTACGACCACCTGCATCCGAATGATGCGGGTTATCAGGCGATGGCAAACGCCATCGATCTCTCGATGATCACAGGCAAGTAGAACCGGGGCACGGCGCCGCCATCGCGGCGGCGCCGGCCGTCCTCGATCCTATCCGCGCTTCTCGGCCTCGTGCTCGACCTCGAGCAGGTTGCCCTCGGTGAAGAGATAGGTCTTCATCTGCTTGGCGAAATCAGGGTCGTTGCGGCGCAGCCATTCCAGAATCATGGAAGCGTGCTCGATCTCCTCGCGCATATTGTGCAAGAGAACCTGCTTGAGCGCCGCATCTTCGCAATCGTCGGCGCGCTGGCGATACCAGTCCGCGGCCTCCAGTTCCTCCATCAGCGAGACGATCGCCTGATGCATGGAGATGGTCTTGGCACTGAGGCGCTCGCGCGGGGCGTGGAGCTGTTCGCTGGACATGCAATATCACCTCTGGAAATGACAGCCCCGTAATAACCGATCGGGCGTCAGGTTTGAACCGTCGGGACATTGTATACAAATCTTGCCGTCCGCGTCCGCCCCGCTTACGGTCGCGCCCAAGATAAGATTCTATGGGGAGTTCGGCCATGCGCAGACGCGACATTCTGGGTGCAACCACCGCCGGGGCCGCCGCCGCGGCCCTCCTGACCAGCCGCGAGGCGCTGGGCCAGGAACGGACGGCCCAGGCCCAGCGCGGCATGCCCACCCCCAAGATCAAGGATGTGAGCGTCATCGAATGTTCGCCCGAAGGCGTGCGCCTGACGGTGGTCAAGGTCACCACGGACCAGCCGGGCCTGCACGGCTTCGGCTGCGCCACCTTCACCCAGCGTGCCGACCTGGTGAAGCCGGCGGTGGAAAAATATCTCAGGCCTTTCCTGATCGGAAAACCGGCCGACCGCATCGAGGACGCCTGGCAGGCCATGTACAACTCCTCTTACTGGCGCAACGGGCCGGTGCTGAACAACGCCATCAGCGGCGTGGACCAGGCGTTGTGGGACATCAAGGGCCGCATGGCGAACATGCCGGTCTATGAGCTTCTGGGCGGCAAGGCGCGGGAAGCGGTGGACACCTACGGCCACGCCTCGGGCAGCGAGATCGAAGACTGCCTGAACAGCGCGCGCAAATACATTGCCCAGGGATTCCGCCATGTCCGCATCCAGGTGGGCGTGCCCGGCATGGCCGGCTATGGCAGCCGCACCGGCGGATCGCGCATTCCCTCATTGCACAACGCCCCGGTGTTCGAGCGCGAGGCGGCACTGAAGCGCGCCATCGCCCTGTTCGAGGCGGCGCGCAAGGAACTCGGCCCGGACATCGAACTGCTGCACGATGCCCATGAGCGCTACACCCCCACCCAGGCCGTCGAACTGTGCAAGCAGGCTGAAAAATACCGCCTGTTCTTCCTGGAGGATCCGCTGTCGCCGGAAGACATCATGTGGTTCCCCAACATCCGCCAGCAGACCGCCACGCCGCTGGCGATGGGCGAGCTGTTCAACAGCCCGCATGAATGGACGCCGCTGATCAAGGACCGGCTGATCGACTATATGCGCATGCACCTGTCGCAGATGGGCGGGCTGACGCCGGCCAGGAAAGTCGCCGCCTTCGGCGAAATCTTCAATGTGCGCACCGCCTGGCACGGCCCCGGCGACGTCAGCCCCATCGGCCACATGGCCATGGTGCATCTGGACCTGTCGATCACCAATTTCGGCATCCAGGAATATTCGGAATTCAATGACGCCCATCGCGAGATATTCCCTGGCTTGCCGGAAAACAGGAACGGCTATCTTTATGCCAATGACCGTCCCGGCTGGGGCATCGAGGTCGACGAGAAGGCGGCGGCCAGGTATCCCTTCCGCGACAGTCCGCTGAACGGCGGCTGGGGCGAGGTTCGCCTGCCCGACGGCCAGATCATCAAGCAGTAATTCACCCGCACACGCGGCGCGCCGGTCCCGGGCCAGGGGCCGGCGTTTCGCTTTTGCGGCCGATCACGGCGCGCGGATGAACAGGCCGACGGTCAGCGCCACCCCGATGGCGACCGCGGCGATACGCAGGACCTTCTCGCTCACGCGGCTGATCATGTGGCCGCCGATCCAGCCGCCTATGATCGCGCCGGCGCAGGCCACCGCGGCCTGCAGCCAGTGAAGCTCGGGCGAAAACAGGAAGATCGCCACCGCGCTGGCATTCATCACCCCGGCCAGCACATTCTTGGTGGCGCTGGCATTGCGGATGGAAAGACCCGCGGCGGTCAGCGCCGCCAGCATCAGAAAGCCGATGCCGCCGCCGAAATAGCCGCCATAGATCGCGATGAGAAACTGGGCCAGCCCGGCGCCGGCCCGGTTGAGCCTGGCCGAATTGTCCCGCTTGGGCCCGAAGCTGCCCCAGGCGAAGACGCCGGTGGCGAACAGCACCAGCCAGGGCACCATGCGGGCGAAGATGCTGGACGGCGTCACCAGCAGAAGCACCGCTCCAATCACTCCACCCAGAAGCGAGATGATCACCAGCGCGGAAAAGGGCAGCCCGCCGGCCCCGGCAACATGATGGCGCCCGCCCCAGCTGGAGGTGACCTGGCCGGGAAACAGCGCCACGGTGGAAGTGATGTTTGCCGCCAGCGCGCTCATGCCCGTCAGCATCAGCGCGGGCAGCGTCAGGAAGGTACCACCGCCGGCCAGTGCGTTCTGCACGCCCGCCCAGACCGCCACCAGGAAAAGCACAACCAGCCCCGTCATGGGTCCGCTGTCGCATGACAGCGCCGGTCCGGCAAGAGGGGCGTTTCACCCAAACGTGAACGAGAAGGCCTCAACGCCCGGATCGAGAAACTCGATCCGGAAGGTGCGGTCCTGGATGTCGCCCCGCTGGCGGATCAGCTGATAGAGCCGCTGGCCCTGGACCACGCCGTTGCCATCCGCATCGGTATCGACGCCATGATCGGCGCCGGGCCTGTGGCCATCGATGCTGACGCGGAAGCGTACGGGATGATCCGCGCCCATCACCAGATGAAGGTCGCGGGCATGGAAGCGGAACGTGACCGCGCCGCCCGGCCTGGCCAGCACCGCCTTTTCCCGGCCGATGGTCCAGTCGCCCGAAAGGCCCCACTGGTTCACCGCCAGCGGAAACGGTGTTTCATAGGTGGCGGCGGTGTCCTGCCTGGCGGGCCCGGACGCGAAATTCTGCGCCCGGGCATAGCCGACATAAGTCTCCGGCGACTGCATGGCATCCATGTCGGGCGCAGCCTCGGCGCCTGCGCCCTGAGGCGCGGCGATACCGCCGGGCACCCCTGCCTGCCCCGCTTCTTTCAGCAACTGCTGGATCACCTTTTCGGAGCCGGCATAGTCGCCCTCGCCGAAATGATGGTGGCGGATGCGGCCCTGGGCATCGATGAAATAATGCGCCGGCCAATACTGGTTTGCGAATGCCTGCCAGATGGCATAGTCGTTATCCAGCGCCACCGGATAGGTGATGCCCAGATCCTTCACGGCCCGGCGGACATTGGCCTCATTCTTCTCGAAGGCGAATTCGGGCGCATGCATCCCGATAACCACCAGCCCGTGCGGGCCGTATTTCGCCGCCCACGCCTTCACATAGGGCAGCGCCCGCAGGCAGTTGATGCAGGAATAGGTCCAGAAATCGACCAGCACGACCTTGCCGCGCAATTCCTCGCGCGTCAGCGGCGGCGAATTCAGCCACAGCGTCGCCCCGCTCAGCGGCGGCATCATGCCTTCGACCGGCAGATCGCTGCCCGCCACGGCGGTCGTCCGGATGGCGTGGCCCATGCCGGTGCGGTTCAGCAGCCCCTGCTCCAGCGACGCGGTCTGCGCGGTGGAAAGGCGGGTGAGAAACCCGGTGTCCAGTCCCAGCGCGATGGCGGCGACGCCCGCCAGCACCAGCGCCCCCAGCGCGCGGCGGATCCATTCGCCCGCGCCCAGGGACTTTTTCATCACGGCAAAGACGCGCCCGCCGATCAGCAGCGCCGCCGCCAGCGAGGTGGCCGCGCCCAGCGCATAGGCCAGCAGCAGCAGCGTGGTGGAAGCGCTGGCGCCCCGGATCGCCGCGCCCGTCAGGATCAGGCCCAGGATCGGCCCTGCGCAGGGCGCCCACAAAAGTACCGTCGCCACGCCCAGCAGCAGCGACGCCCCGATGCCCGCCTCGGCGCC
>JBEHXB010000231.1:0-4724 GCA_048498895.1 Pseudomonadota bacterium | reverse complement strand
GGCGGGCTGGAACTGCTGGGCATTCCAACGCGAACCGATGACGTGAAGGCGGCTTCGAAGCAGGCGGCGGCGCTGAAGGGCTTTTCCACCGTGGCGGTCCTGGGCATCGGCGGCTCCAGCCTCGGCGGGCAGGCGCTGACCGCGCTGCGCAAGGTGCAAAAGCCCTTCGTCGAGTTTCACGACAATCCCGACCCGTTTGCGTGGGAGCGGGCGCTGAAGCGCTTCGACCTGAAGAAGACGCACTTCATTGCCATATCCAAGTCGGGCGGCACGGCCGAAACGCTGATTCAGACCCTGACTGCCGCCGACGCGCTGGAGAAGGCGGGCGTCAGGAACCTGAAGAAGCACTTCACCGTCATCACAGAGCCGCATGCCAGCCCGCTGGCCGACTTCGCCGATCATCTCGGCGCGGCGAAGCTCGATCATCCGTTGGGCGTGGGCGGGCGCTATTCGGTCCTGACCATGGTGGGCGTATTGCCGGCGCTGGTGATGGGGCTGAATGTCAAACAACTGCGCGCCGGTGCCGCCGCCGTGCTGGACCAGGTGCTGAACGCGAAAACGCCGGCCGACGCGCCCGCCGCGGTGGGCGCGGCGCTGCACAAGGCGCTGGCCGACCAGGGCAAGCTCGCCACCACGATTCTTTGGCCCTATGCGGATTCGCTGGCGGTGTTCGGCGGCTGGTGGCGCCAGTTGTGGGCGGAAAGCCTGGGCAAGGACGGGCAGGGATCGACGCCTGTTTCGGTGCTGGGCCCGGTCGACCAGCATAGCCAGTTGCAGCTGTTCCGCGACGGGCCGGGCAATGCCCTGTTCACGCTGATGCAGGTTGAAACAAGAGGCAAGGGCCTGGCAGCGCCCCGGGCACGCGCGAACAGCCTGGGCCTGAAGTATCTTGCCGGGCGCAGGATGGGCGATCTTGTCGATGCGGAATGCCGCGCCACCGCCCAGACCCTGTTCAAGAACGGCCGTCCGGTACGGGTGATCCATCTTGCCAAGGTGGATGAATTCCACATGGGTGCGCTGATGATGCACTTCATGCTGGAAACCATCATCATGGGCAAGCTGATGAATGTGGATCCCTTCGATCAGCCCGGCGTGGAAGAGGGCAAGGTTCTGGCGCGGCAGTATCTGGCTGAGAAATAAAAACAGGCTCCTCATGCTTCGCCCCTCGATCGGCTCGGGAGGCTCAGCAGTGGGGCGGAAGAAATCATGAAGATCCGCCGTTTATCAGAAGGGACAGTCAATCGCATCGCCGCCGGGGAAGTGGTCGAGCGCCCGGCCGCGGCGGCGAAGGAATTGATCGAAAACGCGATCGACGCGGGCGCCACCCGCATCGACATTTCGGCGGCGGGCGGCGGCGCCGAACTTCTGCTGGTGGAGGATGACGGCATCGGCATGAGCGCCGACGACCTGCGCCTGGCGATCGAGCGGCACGCCACATCCAAGCTGCCGGTTTCTGCCGGACAGGGCGGTCATCTCGAGGACGATCTTGCGCACATCGTCACCATGGGCTTTCGCGGCGAGGCGCTGCCGTCCATCGGCGCGGTGGCCCGCCTGTCGCTGTTGAGCCGCAGGACGGATGGCGACGCAGCCGAGATAAGGGTCGATGGCGGCGCGGTCACCGGCCCCATGCCGGCGGCGTTCCGGGCGAGCGGCCAGCGCGGCACCCGCGCCGAGGTGCGCGAGCTTTTCTATGCCACGCCGGCGCGGCTGAAATTCCTGAAAAGCGCGCGCTCGGAGGATTTGGCGCTGACCGACATGGTCAAGCGCCTGGCGATGGCGCGGCCCGATATCGGCTTCACCCTGACCCTGGAAGGGCGGCGCGCCCTCGACCTGGCCGCGGAGCCCGACCTGATGGACGGAAGACTGCCGCGCCTTTCGCGCATCATGGGCCGCGACTTTGCCGACAATGCCGTGCTGGTGGAAGCAGCGCGCGAGGGCGTGGTCCTGTCCGGCTATGCCGGACTTCCCACCTATAATCGCGCCAATGCGGCGATGCAGTTCCTGTTCGTCAATGGCCGTCCGGTGAAGGACAAGCTGCTGGTGGGCGCGGTGCGCGGCGCTTACGCGGATTTCCTGGCGCGCGATCGTCATCCGGCGCTGGCGTTGTTCATCGACTGCGATCCGGCTTTTGTCGATGTGAATGTCCATCCCGCCAAGACCGAGGTGCGCTTCCGCGATGCCGGGCTGGTGCGCGGGCTGATCGTGGGCGCACTGAAACAGGCGCTGGCGGGGGCGGGGCAGCGCGCCTCGACCACCGTGGCGGGCGCGGCGCTGCAAACCTTCCGGCCCGAGCCGTTCGGCGCTTTCGCGCGCCAGGCGCCGGATGTCCGGCCCGTGTCATCCATCTTCGCGCGCGAACCCGTGCCGCTGTTCTCCGGCAATTCCGCGGCTTCCCGGGATGCTTTGGCCCTGTCGGCGCGCATGGAGGCCGCACCCGCGCAGGAGGCGCAAGCCGACTGTCCCCTTGGTGCAGCAAGGGCGCAGCTGCACGAAACCTATATCGTCGCCCAGACGGCGGACGGCATCGTGATCGTCGATCAGCATGCGGCGCATGAGCGGCTGGTCTATGAGCGGATGAAGCAGGCGCTGGCTTTGGGGCCGGTGGCGCGCCAGCCGCTGCTGATCCCCGAAGTGGTGGATCTGGATCCGTCGGAAGTCGCCCGGGTGATGGGCCGCGCCGCCGAACTGGCCGAGCTGGGCCTGGTGGTGGAGGAATTCGGCCCCGACGCGGTGGTGGTGCGCGAGGTGCCCGCCATGCTGGGCAGGCTGGACGTCAAGGGCCTGGTGCGCGATCTGGCCGATGACATCGCCGAGACGGGCAAGGCGCTGTCGCTGAAGGAACGGCTGGAGGAAGTGTCGGGCACGCTGGCCTGCCACATGAGTGTGCGCGCCGGGCGCCGCCTGAATGCCGAGGAAATGAACGCGCTCTTGCGCGAGATGGAAGCCACGCCCCATTCGGGCCAGTGCAACCATGGCCGGCCGACCTATGTCGAATTGAAGCTGGCCGATATCGAGAGGCTGTTCGGGCGCCGCTAGTGCCGTGATTCCGAAATTCGCCTGGAGCCTGATATGGACATCGAGCGAATTCCGGAATCAGGATACTAGCGCCTCTGCATGGCTTTCTTCCGCAACCGCTCGGTCAACTGGCTGAACCTGCATTACGGCATCCATGCCACCGTGATCGCGGGCGGCGGCGCATTCTATACCGTCTATCTGCTGAAAGCCGGTGTCAGCCTGCCGGCGGTTCTGGCGGCGATGGCGACGATCCTTCTGGGACGCTTCGTCATCCGGCCGGCCGTCATTCCGCTGGCGGTGCGCTTCGGCCTCAAGCCCATGTTGATCGCCGGCACGCTGGTCGAGGCGCTGCAATATCCGGTGCTGCCGCTGGTGCATGGCGTGGGACCGATGCTGGCGCTGGTCTGCGCGCTGTCGTCGCTGGGCGACACCATCTACTGGTCCTGTTACCACGCCTTCTTCGCGGCGCTGGGCGATGTCGAGCATCGCGGCCACCAGGTGAGCGCGCGCGAGGCGCTGGCCGCGGTGGCGGGCGTCATCAGCCCGCTGGCGACCGGCGCGGTACTGGTGGGGTTCGGCCCTTACGCCGCCTTCGGCATGGCCGCAGTCTGCCAGGTGGCGGCGGCGGTGCCGCTGCTGTTCACGCCCAATGTGGTGATCAGGCCTGGCGTCAGGGGCGTGGTGCGCGCGGCACTGCCCGGCGTGGCGATCTTCCTGCTCGATGGCTTTATCGGTGCGGGCTATGTCTTTGTCTGGCAGCTGGCGCTGTTCGTGACCCTAGGTGGTGACTTCCTGGGCTATGGCGGGGCGCTGGCGTTTGCGGCGCTGGTCGGCGGCATCGCCGGAATGCTGCTGGGCCGGCATATCGATGCGGGCCATGGCTCGCGCGCGGTTTGGCTGGCGCTGGCGCCGTTCGCCGCCACGCTCTTGGTGCGGGCGCTGGCGGCGGGCCATCCGGCGCTGGCGGTGCTGGCCAATGCCTTGGCGGTGGCGGCGTATTGTCTCTACATCCCCACCCTGATGACGGCGGTCTACAATCTGGCGCGCGGCACCCAATGCACCCTGCGCTTCCATGTCGCCACCGAAGGCGGCTGGGATTTCGGCGGCGCGGGCGGCGCGCTGCTGGCGGCCCTGCTGCTGCACTTGGGCGCGTCGCTGAACTGGGTGTTGCTGTTGCCGCTGATCGGCGCGGCGGGCATGGCGGTGCGGCTGCGCCGTTATTACGGCGTCAAGAACGTGACTCTGGTTTCGCCATAGTCGCGGGTGTCCAGCGTGGTGAAGCCCGGCGCGTCGAAGGTTTCCTTTGCATCCGTTTCCACCACCGCCAGCGCGTGGGGTTTCAGCCACCCGCCGTCCTTGAGGCTTTTCAGCGCGGGCGCGACCAGTTCCTTGCGGTAGGGCGGATCGAGGAACACCAGATCGAACGGCCCGCCGCTGCCGGTGTTCAGGGGCCCCAGGTCGGTGGCGTCGCGCCGCCATATCCTTGTGACGCCGGTCAGGCCCAGAGCTTCGACATTCTCGCGCACCAAAGCGCGGCTGTCGGCGCTGTCGTCCACGAACAGGCAGAAACGGGCGCCGTGGCTGAGTGCCTCGATACCCAGCGCGCCGGTGCCGGCGAACAGGTCGGCCACGGCGGCGCCCTGAAGCGTGAAGCCAATGCCGAAATCGCGGTGCGTCAGCATGTTGAAAATGGCCTGGCGGGTGCGGTC
>JBEHXB010000230.1:0-4730 GCA_048498895.1 Pseudomonadota bacterium | reverse complement strand
CGGGGCCACCTCAATCGGGCCCGCGGCGTTTCACAGGTTGGAGCTGTGGATGGCGTCGATCATCGCGCGCGTCACCTCGCGCGTGGTGGCCTTGCCGCCGACATCCGGCGTCAGCACGCCCGCCGCGCACACCTGTTCCAGCGCCCGCATCAGCCTTGCGGCGCCGTCCTTCTCGCCCAGATGCTCCAGCATCTGCGCCCCGGTCCAGAAGGTGGCGACGGGATTGGCGATGCCCTTGCCCGTGATGTCAAAGGCCGAGCCGTGGATGGGCTCGAACATGGAGGGGAATTTCCGCTCGGGATTGATGTTGGCCGTCGGCGCCACGCCCAGGCTGCCGGCCAGCGCGCCTGCCAGGTCCGACAGGATGTCGGCATGCAGGTTGGTGCCCACGATGGTGTCCAGGCTCTGCGGCTGCAGCGTCATGCGCACGGTCATGGCGTCGACCAGCATCTTGTCCCAGGCGACGGCGGGAAATTCCTTTGCCACCTCGGCGGCGATTTCGTCCCACAAAACCAGGCCGAAACGCTGGGCGTTGGACTTGGTCACCACCGTCAGATGCTTGCGCGGCCGCGCCTGGGCCAGCGCAAAGGCAAAGCGCATGATGCGGGTGACGCCCACGCGGGTGAAGATGGCGACCTCGGTGGCGACTTCCTCGGGCAGGCCCTTGTGGGCGCGCCCGCCATTGCCGGAATATTCGCCTTCCGAATTCTCGCGCACGATCACCCAGTCCAGATCGCCCGGCCCCGCGTTCCGCAGCGGCGAGGCGATGCCCGGCAGGATGCGCGTGGGCCGCACATTGGCGTACTGGTCGAAACCCTGGCAGATCGGAAGGCGCAGGCCCCACAGGGTGATGTGGTCGGGAATTTCCGGGTCGCCCACCGCGCCGAAATAGATGGCGTCGAACGGCTTCAGTTGCGCCAGCCCGTCGGCCGGCATCATCACGCCGTGCTTGCGGTAATAGTCCGAGCCCCAGTCGAACGACCGGATGTTGAAGCGCACATCGCCCAGCCTCTTGGCCAGCGCCTCAAGCACCTCGGTGCCGGCGCCGATCACCTCCGGGCCGATGCCGTCGGCGGGGATGGCGGCGATGGAATATTCGCGCATGGATGTCTCCGGTTGCTGCTGCGCTGACTAGGCTTCGGCAGGCGGCTTCGCAAGCGCCCGGTTGCCGCGCTTCGGCCGTCGGCTCTTGCATGTTCCCCGCGCATGTCCTTGGCTGGGATCAACCTAAAGCAGTTTCGGGAGACCTCAAGAGCGTGCCGCTTGTCATCGGGATCGCGGGCGGGACCTGCGCGGGCAAGTCCCGGCTGGCCGAAGGGCTGGCCGCCCATTACGCCAATGCCGCCCTGCTGGCGATGGACAGTTTCTATCGCCAGCAGCCGCCCGAGGCGATTGCCGCCGGCATTGTCGATTTCGACAGCCCCGAAGCTCTTGACCTTGACGCGATGGCCGCCGCGCTCAGGTCTCTGCGCGCCGGACGCGCGGTGGAGATTCCCGTCTATGACCGCGCCGCCAGCCGGGCGGCGGGCCGCCGCACCGTCTCGCCCCATGCCGTGCTGCTGGTGGAGGGGCTGTTCGTGCTGGAATGGCCGGCCATCCGCGAGCAGCTCGACCTGAAGGTTTTCATCACCGTCGACGGGCCTGTGCAGCGTGCGCGGCGTCAGGCGCGGGACCTGGAACTGTACCACCGCTCGCTGGCGCGGCTGCACGATGACCTGGCGCGCGCGACGGCGGCGCAGGAACGCCATGTGCTGCCCTCGCGCGCTTTTGCCGATCTGGTGCTGTCGGGCACCGATCCGCTGGACCAACAGGTCGCAGCCTGCCTGAAGGCACTTTGCTGAGCCCGCTGTTGCGCCGGGAAGGGTGATAGGCAACAGTCCCCGACCGGAAAATCATGGGGCGGACATGGCTGGCGACCTTAACGAGCTTTCCCTGCATGCGCTGTCGGCGGGCCTGGCGGCGAACCGCTACTCGCCGGTCGATGTGGTTGATGCCTGCCTTGCCCGCATGGCCGCGCTGGAGCCGCGCCTCCATGCCTTTGTCGAAACCTATGCCGCCGACGCGCGCCTCGCCGCCGAAGCCGCGCACAAGGCCATCAAGTCCGGCCACGGTCTGGGTCCGCTGCACGGCATTCCCGTCGCGCTGAAGGACCTGGTGGAATATGAGGGCCGCATCACCACCGCCGGCACCGCGGTGTGGCGTGAGCGCCGTTCCACCTATACCGCCACCCTGGCACAGCGGATGATCGGCGCCGGCATGATCGTTCTGGGCAAGACCCATACGGTGGAATTCGCCTATGGCGCCTGGGGTACCAACGAGCATATGGGCACGCCGTGGAATCCCTGGGACCTGGATGTGGCGCGCACGCCCGGCGGATCTTCTTCGGGCTCGGCCGTGGCGGTGGCCGCGCGCATGGCGCCGGCCGCGATCGGCACCGATACCGGCGGTTCGGTACGCATTCCCGCATCCTGGTGCGGCATCACCGGCCTGAAGACCACCATCGGGCGCATCAGCGCCCACGGCGTGATCCCGCTCTCGCCGACCCTGGACACGCCCGGCCCGCTGGCGCGCAGCGTCGAAGACTGCGCCATCCTGCTGGCGCTGCTGCAGGGGGGCGATCCGAACGATCCCATCACTTTCTCTTTGGCGCCGTCCGCGCCGCTGGCCGGCATGCGCCGGGGCGTCAAGGGCCTGAGGCTGGCGGCGCTGCCGGAGAGCGAACGGGCCGGCGTCGATCCGGAGGTGCTGGCGGCATACGACGCCTCGCTGAAGATGCTGGCGGAACTGGGGGCGGAGATTGCGGTGCTGCCGAGCGGCCGGAGCCTGCGCGAAGCCGGCGACATGGTGGGCAAGATCATCTCCGCGGAAAGCTATGTCCGGCTGGCCGAAATCGTCGACCGCGACGATCTTCCGCTGGACCAGGCGGTGCGGCCCCGCATCCGCGCCGGCGCGAACCTGTCGGCGCGCGACTATCTGGCGGTGCTGGAAGACCGCAAAAGGGCCAAGCTTGAGTTCGACGCCCGCATGAGCGGCTTCGACGCCGTGCTGACCCCCTCCACGCTGACGCCTGCGGTGCCCCTGGACACCATCGACCAGACCAAAACGCCCGCCATCTCGACCCGCTGGGTGAATTATCTCGACATGTGCGCGCTGTCGCTGCCCAACGGGATGACCGGCAACGGCCTTCCGACCTCGCTCCAGATCGTCTGCCGCGGCGGCGACGAGGCGGCGGCCCTGCGCATCGGCTGGGCGCTGGAGCAGGCCACCGACTGGCACATTCGCGCGCCCCGGCTGGACTGATCCTCGCCAGGCCCCCGCAAAAGTTGTAGGATGCTTCAGGCATGTCTTGCGGGAAAGCACCGCCATGACGGACTGGACCATTCGCGGGCACGAATTCTCCAACTGCAACTGTTCCTATGGCTGTCCCTGCCAGTTCAACGGTCTGCCCACGCATGGCGATTGCCGTGCCGTCGTGGCCTTCCGGATCGACCGCGGCCGGCATGGCGACACGCCCCTGGACGGGCTGGCGGTGGTCGGCATGTTCTCCTGGCCCGGTGCGATACATGAAGGCCATGGCGAAGCGGCGGTCGTGATCGACCAGAAGGCCAGCCCCGCCCAGCGGCAGGCGCTGCTGCGCATCCTGACCGGCCAGGATACCGAGCCCGGCGCCACCATCTTCAACGTCTTCGCCTCGACGCTGGAAAAGCTGCACGAGCCGGTCTTCACCGACATCGAGTTTCAGGTCGATGTCGCGGCGCGCCGCGCGCGCATCCATGTCGCGGGGCTGGTGGAATCGCGCGGCGAGCCCATCCTCAATCCGGTGACCGGCGCCGAACATCGCATCCGAATCGACAATCCCAACGGGTTCGAATACCACCTGGCCGAAATCGGGCGCGGCTGGTCCAGCACCCGAAGGCCGATGGCGATCGAACTGGCCGACAGTTACGGCCAGTTCTGCGAGCTGAACCTGTCCCAGAGCGGCGTGATCCAGTAGGTCCATGGCGGACGAGGCCCTGCAGGCCGTATTGCGCCGCGACCGCCTGGTGGTGTCCGCCGCGCTGCTGGCCCTGACCGGGCTTTCGCTGGGCTACATACTCTGGCTCGCCCGCGGCATGGCGGTACCGGCGCCCGCAACGCCCGAAATGCCCGGCATGGACATGATGGCGGCGATGGGCCAGGCGATGCAGCCCGCGATGAAGGTCTGGAGCGCGGCCGAGCTGCTTCTCACCTTCATCATGTGGGCAGTGATGATGGTGGGCATGATGCTGCCTTCCGCCGCGCCGATGATCCTGCTGTACGCGCGGGTGGGGCGGATGGCCCAGTCGCAGAACAGGCCCTTCGCCGCCACCGGATGGTTCGCGGCCGGCTATCTGCTGGCATGGGTCCTGTTCGCGCTGCTGGCCGCGGCGGCGCAGGCCATCCTGACCAGCCTGGCGCTCCTCACTCCGATGATGGCCAGTGCCGGCGACGCGATGGGCGGCATCATCCTGATCGTCGCGGGCCTCTATCAATGGACGCCGTGGAAGGATCGCTGCCTCGTCAACTGCCGCGCGCCGCTCGATTTCATCCAGCGGCACGGAGGCTTTACGCCTCGCCCGCGCGCGGCACTGGCGCTGGGCCTGCGTCACGGCCTTTACTGTGTCGGCTGCTGCTGGGCGCTGATGATGCTGCTGTTCGTGGGCGGGATCATGAACATCGCCTGGATCGCGGGCCTTGCCATCCTGGTGCTG
>JBEHXB010000229.1:0-4736 GCA_048498895.1 Pseudomonadota bacterium | reverse complement strand
GGAGAAGCTGAATGTGGTGTTCGCCACCCGTTCGGGCGATGTTCGCCGCAACCAGCTGTCCGACTTCATCAACGTCAACAAGAACGGCAAGATCGCCATGAAACTGGAGGCGGGAGACGGCATCATCGGTGTCGCCACCTGCACCGAACGCGACGATGTGCTGCTGACCGCCCGCGGCGGCAAGGCGATTCGCTTCCCGCTGACCGATGTGCGGGTGTTCAAGGGCCGCGACTCCACCGGCGTGCGCGGCATCAAGCTGGCCCAGAATGGAAAAGAAGGCGGCGATGAAGTCGTCAGCCTGTCGCTGCTCTATCATTCGGACGCCACCAGCGCGGAGGCACGGGCTTATCTGAAACAGGCCAGCGCCGCGCGCCGCGCCGCCGGCGGCGAAGAACAGGCGGAAGAGCCCCCCGAGGAGGCCGAGGAAGGCGTCGAGGAGGCGACACTGACGCCCGAACGCTATGCCGCGCTGGGCGCGCGCGAGCAGTTCGTGCTCACCGTCTCGGAGACCGGCTTCGGCAAGCGCACGTCTTCCTATGAATACCGGGTCACCGGCCGCGGCGGTTCCGGCATCGTGGCCATCGGCATGGGCAAGAAGAGCAGCGCCGTCATTGCCGCTTTCCCGGTGGAGGAAAGCGACGGGCTGATGCTGATCAGCGACCGCGGCCAGACCATTCGCGTGCCGGTATCGGACATCTCCGTTCAGGGGCGTTCGGCCGGCGGCGTCACCATCTTCAAGGTGGATGAGGGCGAGCGCGTCGTGTCGGTGGAACGCATTGCCGACGACGGCGGCGAGTCATGAGCCCGCGCAGGCTGATCGGTCTTTATCCGGGCACTTTCGATCCTGTCACGCTGGGCCATCTGGACATCATCAGCCGGGCGGTGAAGCTGGTCGACCATCTGGTGATCGGGGTGGCCATCAACGCGGCCAAGGCGCCGCTGTTCACGCTGGACGAGCGTGTGGCGATGCTGCGCGAGGAGGCCGGTCATGTCGCCGCCGGCCATGCCACCATCGAGGTTCGTCCGTTCGACACGCTGCTGGTGCATTTTGCCGCCGAACTGGGCGCGCAGTTGATCGTGCGCGGCCTGCGCGCGGTGTCGGATTTCGAATATGAATTCCAGATGGTGGCGATGAACCAGCGCCTGTCCAGCGAGGTCGAGACCGTCTTTCTGATGGCCGATCCCATGCATCAGGCCATTTCGTCCCGCCTGGTCAAGGAAATCGCTCTTCTGGGCGGCGACATCACGCCCTTCACCACGCCTTCCGTGGCGCAGGCCCTTATCAACCGCAGCAAGGAAAGATCCTGATGGCCGACTATCTGATCCTCGATCTCAAGACCGGGCCGGTGAAGATCCAGCTCCGCCCCGACCTCGCCCCCGGTCATGTCGAGCGCATCAAAGCCCTGGCGAGCGAAGGCTTCTATGACGGTATCGTCTTCCATCGGGTGATCCCCGGCTTCATGGCGCAGACCGGCGATCCTACCGGCACCGGCATGGGCGGCAGCGAATTGCCCAATCTGAAGGCGGAATTCTCGGAGGAGCCGCACAAGCGCGGCACCACCTCGATGGCGCGGTCGGCCAATCCCAACAGCGCGAACAGTCAGTTCTTCATCTGCTTCGACAATGCGCCCTGGCTGGACCGCCAGTACACGGTGTGGGGCCAGGTGGTGGACGGCATGGACCATGTCGATGCCATCAAGAAAGGCGGCGAGCAGAACAACGGCGCCATTAACGGCGAGCCGGACAAGATCGTGAAGGCGCGCATCGAGTCGGATTGACGTCCGGCCGCGCCGGCGCGATCTGCGTGAATTCGGCAATATTTGGTGTATGGCGCCGTCCGGCGGCTGCGGCCTAAAAGCGGGCGGTTCCGCACGGAGTTCACGCCGCATGTCCGCCCCCATTGCCTTCATCGACCTGCAGGCTCAGCGCCGCCGCCTTGGCGCACCGCTGGAGGCCGCCATCAAGGCCGCGGTCGAGGGCGGGCAGTGGATTCTGGGGCCACAGGTCGCGCAGCTGGAAAAGGACCTCGAGGCCTTTGCCGGTGTCAGGCACGCGATCGCCTGCGCCAACGGCACCGATGCACTTCTGCTGGTTCTGAGGGCCTGGGGCGTGGGACCGGGGGATGCGGTTTTCGTGCCCGCCTTCACCTTTGCCGCCAGCGCCGAGGTGGTGGCCCTGGCCGGCGCCACGCCGGTCTTCGTGGACGTGCTGGCTGACACCTTCAACATGGACCCGGCCAGCCTGGAAGCAGCCATTGCGCTGGTCCGCCGCGCGGGCAAGTTTGCGCCCAAGGTGGTGATGCCGGTCGACCTGTTCGGCCAGCCGGCCGACTATGACGCGCTGGCGCCCATCGCCGCGCGCGAAGGGCTGAAACTGTTCTGCGACACCGCCCAGGGCTTTGGCGGCCTTCTGAACGGCAAGCGCGCCGGCGCCATCGGCGATGCGGCGGCTACCAGTTTCTTTCCCGCCAAGCCGCTGGGCTGTTATGGCGACGGCGGGGCCTGTTTCACCAATGATGACGCGCTGAAGGATCTGCTCTTGTCGCTGCGCATGCATGGCCAGGGCGCCGACCGCTACGAGCATGTTCATGTCGGACTGAATTCGCGGCTGGATACCATCCAGGCCGCCATCCTGGTCGAGAAGCTGAAAATCTTCGCGGAGGAGATCGACATGCGCGAGCGCGTGGCGCGTCGCTACAATGACGCTTTCGCCGGGAATGCCCGCATTGTCACGCCGACGATCATCGCGGGGGCCCGGTCCACCTGGGCCCAGTACACGCTGAAAGTGGCCGACCGCGCCAAATTCCAGGCCGGGATGA
Source organism: Pseudomonadota bacterium (assembly GCA_048498895.1). Classification (GTDB taxonomy): domain Bacteria; phylum Pseudomonadota; class Alphaproteobacteria; order Micropepsales; family Micropepsaceae; genus Rhizomicrobium. Next base: position 1,918 of record JBEHXB010000229.1, on the reverse strand, counting down.
AGGAGAGGGGCGTGCCGACGGCCGTCTATTATCCGATCCCGCTGTCGCGCCAGAAGGCGTATGCCCACTATCCTTCCGCGCCCATTCCGATCAGTGAAGCGCTCTGCCGCCAGGTGGTGAGCCTTCCCATGCACCCCTATCTGGACGGAGCCACGCAGGACCGCGTGGTGGCTGCCGTTCTCGCAAGCGCAACATAAAGCTCTAATTCCCCCCATTCGACTCTGGCGAAGGTGTGCGCTATTGTCGCACCAGTAGGTTCACGGGCAGCCGTGACCGGCGGCCTTTTGCGCCTTTTTCCGGAAGAGCAGACCGCGCGGCCACAGCGTCCCCCTCAGCAGGCAGGAGGAAGCCATGACCATCAAAAACCCGATCGAATGGAGCGGAGCCCGGATTGCATCGGCGGCCCATGCCGCCAACCAGATCGGTCAGGCTGTCCAGCACATGCAGGACAAGGCCCATTCGCCCGCGCCCGAGGTTCGCCGCATCTCCAGCAGCGACATCTGGCTGTCCTTGCGCCAGGGGTTTGCCGATTTCGAAGCCTATCGCAGCGATGTGATCTTCCTGTGCGCGACCTATGCGCTGGTCGGGCTGGTGATGGCCAGGATCGCCTTCGGCACCGATCTTCTGCCGCTTCTCTTCCCGCTGGCTTCCGGTTTCGCCATCATCGGTCCGCTTGCGGCCGTGGGCCTCTACGAAATGAGCCGGTTGCGCGAAAAGGGCGAGCCGGTCGGCTGGGCCAATGCCTTCGACGTGTTGAAGGCCCCCGCCATCGCCGGCATCGCCGCCTTGGGCCTGATCCTGATCGCGGTGTTCCTGGCCTGGCTGGCAACGGCGTGGATCATTTTCGACAATACCCTGGGCCCGACGCTGCCGGTGTCGCCGCAAGCCTTCCTGCACGACGTCTTCATGACGACCCCCGGCCAGATCATGATCGTGGTGGGTGTCGGAGCGGGCTTCCTGTTCGCACTTTTGGCGATGATGCTGAGCGTGGTCAGCTTCCCGCTGCTGCTGGACCGGGACACGGGCCTGGATACGGCCATCAAGACGTCTTTTCGGGCCGTTCTGGCCAATCCCGGCCCCATGGCACTCTGGGGTTTTCTGGTGGCCGCCTTCCTGCTGGTGGGCATGGCGGTGGTCTTTGTGGGCCTGGTGGTGGCTGTCCCGGTCCTGGGCCATGCCACCTGGCACCTTTACCGCAAGCTGGTGATCTAGGCGGATACCAAATTCCCCTTTTCGGCCAACAGTCTAAACGGGACTTGACCTGGGCTGTCCTGTTCTGCCGATAGTGGCGCGAAAGCTGGAGGCCGGCATGTCGATCACTCCCGGGCGGATCGTGCCCGTAATCCTGTCCGGTGGGTCGGGAACGCGGCTTTGGCCTCTGTCGCGGCAGGCGGTGCCGAAGCAGCTGCTGGCCCTGACCGGCGAGCGCACCATGATCCAGCAGACCGCCGCCCGTGCCCAGGGCGAGGATTTTGGCGCGCCCCTGGTGATTTCCGGGCAGGACCATCGTTTCCTGATCGCCGAGCAGCTGCGTGCCGCCGGCATCACCGACGCACGCATTGTGCTGGAGCCGGTGGGCCGCAATACCGCCCCGGCCGCCACCATTGCCGCGCTGCTGGTCGCCGATGGCGATCCCGATGGCCTGGTTCTGCTCATGCCGTCCGATCATGTCATCCTCGACGAGCCGGCGTTTCACCGTGCGGCGGCAATCGCACGTCAGGCGGCAATGGCCGGCGCGCTGGTCACCTTCGGCATCGAGCCGCAGGGGCCCGAGACCGGCTATGGCTATATCAAGGGCGCCGATGCGATGGCGCAGGTGTCCGGCGCACTGATGATCGAACGCTTCGTGGAGAAGCCGGACCGGGAGACCGCGGAAGCCTATCTGGCGGCAGGCGGCTATTTCTGGAACAGCGGCATG
>JBEHXB010000228.1:0-4748 GCA_048498895.1 Pseudomonadota bacterium | reverse complement strand
GTGATCCGGCGCCACATCCCGCGCATGCGCACAGTGCTGGACTGGTTCGTGCCGTGGCTGCGTCCCGACGGCCTTCTGGGCAAAAATCCGCAATGGAATTTCATCGACTGGGTGAACAGCGCCAATGACCGTGAACTGTTCCCCTCCTACGGCAAGGATGGCGGAAGCTGCCTGACCACGGTGCTGTGGCTGGGCGCGTTGCGCCAGGGCGCCGAACTGGAAACCGCTTACGGCAGCAAGGCGCTGGCGGCCGCCGACAGCGCGCGGGCGGACGGCGCCCGCGCCGCCATCCGCGCCCACTGCTGGGACGCCGGCAAGGGTCTTTACGCCGACAATGCCGATTTCAGCCGGTTCAGCCAGCACATGAACCTGCTGGCGGTGCTGTATGACGTCGCCACACCGGATGAAGCGCCCGCCATCCTGAACCGCATCACCGTGCCGGGCCGGGGCATCGACGCGCCGCCGGGCATGTTCACCACCACCTACTATTTTGCCTGGTATTTGGCGCGCGCCTTCGAGCATGCGGGTTTGCGCGACCGTTATCCCGCATTGCTGAAGACCTGGCGCGACCTGCTGGCCCTTCACTACACCACATGGCCGGAATCGCGCGGCAACACCCGCTCGGACACCCATGCCTGGAGTGCCCATCCTACCGCCGACATGCTGAACATCATCGCCGGCATCGGCCCGGATGCGCCAGGCTATGCCAGGCTGCGGGTCGCGCCGGTGCCAGGCGCGCTGACATCACTGGATGCGGCAGCCGCCACGCCCAAGGGTCAGGTGTCGGTCCGCTATACGGTCAGGGACGGGATGCTGGAAGCGGTTGTCGATCGTCCCGCCGCCCTGCCGGGAGAGTTCATCTGGAAGGGCAAGCGCTATCCGCTGACAGAGACGCACAGCCGCTTCGAATTGCCGCTTTAGTCGCCGATCCGGATACCGCGGTCCTGGCCGGGCGTCAGCCGCGCACATTTCCGGCCGGCGGTGGGATGCTGGCCGAACATTACCCCGCTGATCCTTACGCCACCCACCAGGATCACCCGGTCGTGGATCACGACCTGCGTTTCCTCGTTGCACAGCCAGCGACCGCGAATACGCACGGCATTGCGATTGAGATAGCGCACATAGACGACCGGATCGCCATAGCGGTCCAGCAACTCGACGGTGCTGCGGTCGGGCCGGTGCAAGGTCAGCCCCGCGACCATCAGATAGTCCAGCCGGTTGTCGCGGATCATGTAGACCAGGTCGTTGAACCAGTCATAGCCGAACGCGTCGACCATCAGGCCCTTGGGCGTACGTGTCAGGATCGGGCCGGGGCAGAAGTGCGCCATGAAGGGCCGGTGTGGGCCGGCACCGGCGGCCATGACCCGGTCGGTACCGAAGGCAATCACCAGATCGTCCGGTTGCGCCGGGCAGGCACCGGCGGGGGTCGGCTCGCCTGCCGCGATCAGCGGGCCCGTCGGCTCGGGCGGTGGCGGGTAGAGAAAATGCCAGCCGATCCACGCCGAGGCGGACAGCGTCAGGATGGCGGCAACAGCGATCAGGAGGCCGTTGGGGGAAATATCGCGAATGCTCAGTTCCACCACCGCCAGAAGGCACAGTGTGGTGGCAAGAGCGCCCACGACCCGGGGCTCGGTCAGGTCGTGGGGAAAAAGCAGCAGGAACATCGCCGCGCAGGCCAGTACCCGCAGCACCGTCATCACGTCTCGCCGTTGGGGCCTGGCCATGCGCATCCCGCCATTTCATCTACATTGTAGTTATAATGGCCGCAGACGGGCGCTTGACGGAAGATGGTCATTATAACTACAATGTAGAGAAAATTTCGGTCGGAGGTCCGGGGGCGACATGAATCGTTGACAGGAGTTGGCTGGATAACCCGGGGGGAGGTACGATTTTGAAGGCGATAATCCCTTGGTATCCCACGGAACCCTTCATGGATCGCGCTGGAAAAGTGGCTGTGGACAGACTTGCCGGGCGGCCCTGCCTGGCCGACATCGGCGACGGAACGATGGTGTAAAATAAATGACCGAAAACCTTGGCCAGTTCGAGCAGATCGTGCTCACGGCCATCCTGGCACTGGACGAAAATGCCTATGGCGTCACCATTCACGCCAAAGTCGAAGAATTGGCCCGCCCGCGCAAGATTACGCGCGGTGCCGTCTATGCCACGCTGGATCGGATGGAGGACAAGGGGCTGATCGCCTCCTGGATGTCCGACCCCACGCCCGAGCGTGGCGGCCGCTCGCGCCGCCATTACCGCCTGGAAAAGACGGGACTTCAGGCACTGAAGGAATCGGCGCGCACCGCACGCCGGCTGATCGACACCATCGCGGAAAACCTTGGGGGACTGGGATGGAAGGCGCCGCGCTGAATACGCCACCCGAAATGCTGGATCGCGTCGTGCGCCTGCTGATTCCGCCGGCGGCGCGCGAGGCGGTGGTGGGTGATCTGTGGGAAACCTATCGGAGTCCGTCGCAATATGCCGGCGAAGCGCTGCGTACCGTGCCTTACGTGGTGTTCAGCCAGATGCGGCGCTATTTCAACCTGCCGGTTCTGCTGCTTCAGGCAATGCTGCTGTATGCCTGCTTCGGGCCGGTGACCGCCGCGCTGTTGCTGCCGGTTCTGATGATGGCGGATGCCTATCAGCCCGTCAGCCGCCCCACTCCGCGCCGGGCCATGCGCGGGGCGGTCCTGGTGGCCTTCGCGCTGGTGGTGTTCCTGCAGGTCGCGTGGAGCTCCTATCACAACCATTCGCCCCTGACTGTGGACGGTGTGTGGCTGGGCATCGGGTTGTTCTTTGTCGGTCCCTGCCTGGTGCCCTTTCTGTGCCTGCTGCGCGCCAGCCTGATCGTGAGCTCGGACCGGCGCCCCACCCTGGCCCATCGCGAATGGACCACCGAGGAACTGGCGCGGAACCGAGTGCAATTCCTGGCTGGCCTGCGCGGCACCCAATGGCTGGAAGCAGCGGTCCTGGGCGGGGCGGCGCTTTGGACCTGGCGCGTGCCCGAACTTGGCCTTCTGGGCCAGATGCTTGCCTTGTTCTATGCGGCAGCCGCGCTGTTCCTGGTGCTCAATCCGCCGGTTGCCAGCTCGGCCGATGATTTCCTGTCGCTGCGCGCCGGTTATCAGCGCGACCTGGCGCGCCATCAGCAGCTGCGGCGCTTCCTGTGGTGGCTGTGGTGCACCCCCGCGCTGATGGTGCTGCATGACAATGCCGTGATGGTGGCAGGCAGCGGCCATCTGGCCGATGGCATCCTGCATGGCATCGCCGCGATCATGCTGTACTTCTTCGTTTCCGCGCTGAACCGCGAAAGCGCGGGATGGACGCAGGAACAGATCGGCCAGCTTTGCCGGATGCGCGAAAGGCTTGGCTGATCAGCCTCTCAGCGCGGCGGCATGGTCGTCGATCACGCGCGCCAGCACCGTGAGCGGCACCGCTCCCGTCTTCACCACCGTATCGTTGTAGTCGCGCAGGTCGAACTTCGGCCCGACCATGGCCTTCATGTGCGCGCGCAGGCGCAACAGCTCGCTGTGTCCCACCTTGTAGCCGCAGGCCTGGCCGGGGGAAACGCAATAGCGATCCACCTCGCTGATCACCGAGCCGATCGGATCGCCGGTGCATTCATGGAACCAGGCGACGGCGCGCCGGCGCGTCCAGCGCCTGGAATGGATGCCGGTATCCACGACCAGCCTCCCCGCACGCATCTTCTGCGCCGCCAGATAGCCCAGTTGACCGAAGGGATCATCCCGGTACATGCCGATCTCGTCGGTGAGCTGCTCGGCATAGAGCGCCCAGCCTTCGATATAGGCGTTGAAGCCGGACAGGATCTGGCGGATCAGCGGCAGCTTGCCTGTTTCGGTGACATAGGCGCCCTGCCAGGCGTGGCCGGGGATGGTCTCGTGATGGGTCAGGGTCGGCAGCGAGTAGCGCGGCCAATTCCCGTTGGACTTGAGGTTGATGTAGTAGATCGAGGGCCGCGAGCCGTCGAGCGCGCCGGGATTCATGTAGCCCAGCGCCGCGCCATCCTGGATGTCGGGCGGCACCCGCTTGACCATCACCGGCGCCTTCAGCTTCAGCGCCGACAGTTCCGGCATGCGCTTGCGGGTCTGTGCGATCAGGTCGTTCAGATGGGCGATGATCTGGGCCCGTCCGGCGTCGGTTTCCGGGTAGAGGAAGCGCTTGTCGCGCGACAGCGCGTCCATGCGTGCGCCGACGCTGCCCTTGGACAGCCCCTGCTTCTTGAGCAGGCCGTCCATGCGCGCCTCGATCTGGGCATTCTGTTCCAGGCCCATCTGGTGGACTTCGTCTGCGGTCATGGTAGTGGTGGTGCCCACCTCCAGCGCCCAGGCGTAATAGGCCTCGCCGTCGGGCAGCTTCCATACGCCTGCGTCCGCCTTCGACTTGGCTTGGGCCCGCTTCAGCGCCGCAAGCTGACGGGCGACGGCGGGATAGACCTTGTCCTGCGTGATCCTGGTCGCCTGCCCGGCCCAGTCGCCGGCAATGCCCCTGGCCCTGGCGCGGTGCGCCAGCGACGATACCAGCCGCTGGCGCGCGGGTGGCAGCTTCAGGAAGCTCTCCATCTGCCCCACGGCATTGGACAGAATGAAGTCCGGCGCCACCACGCCGTGGCCGGCGTCGCGGTCGACGCGCGCCGTCTCGCCGTCCAGCGATGTAGCAAACGCCTCCATGCGCGACACATAGGCTTCGGCGTCGGTTTTTGTCTCGATGCTGTGCTGGCTGTCCATCATCTC
>JBEHXB010000227.1:0-4754 GCA_048498895.1 Pseudomonadota bacterium | reverse complement strand
CGCGCCTTCGGCATTGCCTTCCTCGACATGGGCAGCCACAACCGCATCCATCTTGTCGGCGGCACAATCGCCCATCGTGTCGATCATCTTGCGGGCCAGTAGGATGAGTTCGAAGTTCGACAGCATGCGCCACGTATGACGCGCGGCGCGCCTCCAATCCTTGATCGGCCGCAAATGCGGCTAAGGAATAATACGTAAGGGCGGGGCTACGGAGCCGGCCAACGGCCGGCGGCGGTGTTCAGACGTGCTGGCCGCCGTTGATCATCAGCTCGGCTCCGGTGACATAACTCGATTGATCCGTACAAAGATAATAAATCGCCTTGGCGACTTCCGCCGGCGTTCCCAGCCGGCGCAGGGGAATCTGCTCCACGATCTTCTCGGTGCCCGGCGAGAGTATGGCGGTGTCGATCTCTCCCGGGGCGATGGCATTGACGCGCACGTTCAAGGGGCCGAAATCGGCCGCCATTTCACGCGTCAGGGCCGCCAGCGCCGCCTTGGAAGCGGAATAGGCGGCGCCCGCGAAGGGGTGCACCCGGCTGCCCGCGATCGAGGTGACGTTGACGATGGCGCCATGCGCGGCCGCCAGTTCGGGCTTGAGGCCCTGGGCCAGCCAGATGGTGGAGAAGAAGTTGACCTCGAACACCTGGCGCCATACCGCCATCGGGGTTTCCAGCACTCCCAGGCGCGTACCGCCGTCACCCTTGGGCGAGATCGCCGCGTTGTTGACCAGCGCATGCAGCTTGGTGCCGCCATTGCCGTTCAGCCGCTCGCGCATTTCGGCCACCGCCCGCAGCGTGTCGTCCGGATCGGCGAGATCGACCTGGATATGATCCTCCGGGCCGGCCGCCCAGGGGCAGTCCTCGGGAAAGGCGTGCCGCGAGCAGGTAATGACCCGCCAGCCGGCACTGGAAAAGCGCTTCACTGTCGCATGGCCGATTCCGCGGCTCGCGCCGGTCAGAATCAAGGTGCGTTTTTCTTCGCCGGAGGCGGAAAGTATCGGATTGGTTAGAGGCATGGCCCCACCCTACCATCTGCCCGCCGTCCTGTCGCGGTCCGGGCCTGCGGCAGTCATTCCGGCGGCGGCCGTTCCAGCCCTGCGGGATCCTGATGAATGATCACTTCGGCGCCCGGATAGGCCGCCAGCAGATCCTGCTCCACCTCATCGCTGACATCGTGCGCCTCGGCCAGGCTCATGGCCGGGTCCATCTCGATGTGCACCTGAATGAAGGTGGATAGCCCCGCTTCGCGGGTTCGAAGGTCGTGCAGGCTGCGCACCGCGCCATGGCCCAGGACGATCTGGCGGATCCGGGCGCGCGCCGCATCGGGCAGCTCGCGATCCATCAGCTGGTCGAAACTGGCGTGCCACACACTCCAGGCGCCCCATACCATGATCGCCGCCGCGCCCAGCGTGACGATCGGATCGGCCAGCTTCCAGTCAAGCCAGGCCGACAGCACGATGGCCAGCACCACGCCCAGGTTGGTCGCCAGATCGCTGGCGTAATGGGTGTTGTCGGAATGCACCGCCAGGCTTCCCGTGCGATTGACGACATGGCGCTGGTAAAGCACCAGCATGATCGTCACCACGATGGAGACGAACATCACCGCCAGCGCGAGAATGGAATTGTCGATCGGCTCCGGCGTGACGATGCGGCCGGCGGCCTGGATCACCAGGAACAGGGCCGAGGCGACGATGAAAGCGCCCTGGGCCAGTCCCGCGAGCGGCTCGGCCTTGCCGTGGCCGAAACGATGCTCGGCGTCGGCCGGAGTCAGCGCCTGGCGGATGGCGAACAGGTTCAGGCAGGAGGTGAACAGGTCCAGCGCCGAATCCGCAAGGCTGGCCAGCATCGCCACCGAATTGGACGCGAAATAGGCCACGGTCTTGATGACCACCAGCAACACCGCCACCGACACCGAGGCGATGGCCGCCCGGTGCATCAGCGTTCCGGCGCGCTTCAGGCGGGGCACGTCCACGCTCACGGAAACAGTCTTTCGGTACTCCAGGGCGTCGCCGCGTCGGCGCGGCGATAGACCAGCCGGTCGTGCAGGCGAAAGGGCCGGTCGCGCCAGAACTCGATGGAGAGCGGGGTGAGGCGCCATCCGGTCCAGTAGGCGGGGCGCGGCACCGGACCAACGGCGAACTTCAGCGCGTATCGGGCGATGGCTTTCTCGAACGCCCAGCGGCCTTCCATCGGCCGCGACTGCGGACTGGCCCAGGCGCCGATCTGGCTGTCCCTGGGGCGGGTGGCGAAATAGGCATCGGCCTCGGCGTCGCTTACCTGTTGGACGCTGCCCTTCACCCGCACCGCCTTGCGCAACGACTTCCAGTGAAAATTGAGCGCGGCATGGGGATTGACCGCCAGCTCGCCGCCCTTGGTGCTTTCGGCGTTGGAATAGAAGACAAAGCCCTTCGCATCCACACCCTTGAGCAGCACCATGCGGACATTGGGAATCCCGTCCGCGTCCGCCGTGGCCAGCGCCATGGCGTTCGGATCGTTGGGTTCGGATTTTTCCGCCTCTTTCATCCAGTCGGCGAACAGCGCGAACGGGTCGGGCCCGCCGTCGATGCCGCCATCATCCAGCGGGCCGCCCATCTCAATTTTGTCGTTCATCGCCGTCCGCTCATCTCCGCCGCAGACTATCAGAAAAGCATCCGGCCGGTGCAAGCGCATGCCTGCATGGCGGCTGCGTTGCACCGTCAGGGCCGCGGGCGCGCGCCGCCGGGGTTGGCGGCCCCATGCGATAAGCGCTAACGTGGCATATGGTTTCGAGCTTGCCCCCGCGCCTCTCACCGCTTCGGCCATCCCTGCTTCGTCGGGTTTTATCCGCCACAGCCTTCTGCCTGATCATGTCGACGGCCGGCTGCGCGAGCGCCCAATCCGGCAAGGAGCTTGCCGCCACCTTCGACTCCGGTGTGGCCGCCTATGACGCGGGCGACTATCAGAAGGCCTTCAAGATCTGGTCCTCGATCCAGGACGAAGACCTGGCCGCGATGCGCAACGTGGCGATGATGCTGCGCAAGGGTCAGGGCACGGCAAAGGATCCCGGCAAGGCCGAAGAGATTTATGAAGTGGCGGCCGAGGCCGGTCTTCCCACTGCCCAGGCGGACCTGGCCGACATGCTGCTGAAAGGCGAAGCGGGCAAGCCCGACCCCAAGCGGGCCCTGCCGCTGCTGGAGGCCGCGGCCGCCGCCAACCATCCCGTCGCCCAGTACGAGCTGGCGCAGATGTTCGAGACCGGCCAGGACGGGCTTGTGCCAAAGGACCTGACCGTGGCGCGCAGGCTCTACGCCGCCGCCGCCGGGCATGGCATGAAGGAAGCGGCCAGGCGGCTGGATGCGCTTGGCGGGCCTTTGCCCGAACCGCCCCAGGGCGCGCCAAATGGCGCGCCCGGCGCCCCGGCGGCTTCCGCGGCCACGCTTAAGCCTTCCACCGGGCCATAACGTCACGGTGGCGCTGCTGGAAACCCTCCCTATATTGGGCTGCAGGCCAAATCGCCCGAGTTGGCGGCGGGCGGTCATGGAGAAGCAATGCGAGATCCATACGAAGTCCTCGGCGTTTCCAGAACCGCGAGCGAAGCGGAAATAAAAAAGGCGTTCCGTTCGCTGGCCAAGAAGCATCACCCCGACAAGCATGCCGGCGACGCCGGCGCGCAGAAGAAGTTCCAGGAAATCTCGGGCGCCTACGACATTCTGGGCGACAAGGACAAGCGCGCGAAATTCGATGCCGGCGAGATCGACGCCTCCGGCAATCCGCGCGGCTTCGATCCGCGCGCCCACGGCTTCCAGCAGGGCAGCCCCTTCGGCGCCGGTTTCAAGAGCGGCACGGGCGGCGCCCGCGAGTTCAAGTTTTCCTGGGACAATGCCGGCGGCGAGGGCGCCAGCTTCGAGGATATCTTCGCCGACCTTGTGGGTGGCGCGCGGCGCGGCCGTGGCGGCGCGGCGCGTGCCCAGCGTGGCGAGGACTTCAGCGCCGATGTCACCGTCAGCTTCGATGAGGCGGTCAGCGGCGGCACCCGCCGCGTGGTGATGCAGAATGGCGAGCAGCTGGACGTCAAGATTCCCGTCGGCGTAAAGGACGGGCAGGTGGTGCGCGTGAAGGGCCGCGGCGGCGCGGGCCGGGCCGGCGGCCCCAATGGCGACATCCTGCTGACGGTCCATGTCTCGCCCCATCCCTTCATGACGCGGGACGGAGACGACATTCGCATGGACCTGCCGGTGACCCTGAAAGAGGCGGTACTGGGCGGCAAGGTGCCCGTGCCCACGCCTTCGGGCACGCTCGCCCTGTCGGTGCCCGCCGGCTCCAACACCGGCACAGTGCTCAGGCTCAAGGGCAAGGGCGTGCCCGGCCGCGGCAGCGCGCCGGCCGGCGATTTCTATGTGCGCCTGGTGGTGAGCCTGCCCGACAAGCCGGACGAGGCCCTCAAGACTTTCGCCGCCCAGTGGCAGGCCAGCTATGACCCCAGGGGGAAACTCCGCTAAATCCCTGTTTTGCCTGGAACTTATTCAAAATAAAAATTCCGCGCGGGAACTGGCCAATTCAGGGTAAATGACTATTGTGCGCGCGCAAACAGGGGATGGTCCATGTCATTTGAAGGGCTCATGAAGGGCAAGCGAGGCCTTGTCATGGGTGTTGCCAACCAGCACTCCATCGCCTGGGGCATTGCCCAGGCCCTGCACGGCGCGGGCGCGGAGCTGGCTTTCTCCTATCAGGGCGATTTGTTTCGCAAGCGCGTGGTGCCGCTGACGGAGTCGCTGA
>JBEHXB010000226.1:0-4764 GCA_048498895.1 Pseudomonadota bacterium | reverse complement strand
GGCGGTGCGCACCTCGCCCAGGGCGGCATCGACATCGGCTTCGGTCAGGGCGCCACGGCCGCGAAGCTTGTCGAAAACGCCACTCAGGCGGGACTGCAGACTTTCAAACATAGACCAATAACCTCAAGCAGTTACGCCCCAGGGGGCGCACTCATGAAATGGTTGCGCCCCTTGTCTGGGTCGAAACCAAGTGGTTTCGCCCCAGGGGGCGCAACGCGCTGCCTGGGGGCGATCCCCCGCGCCGGGCGGGGGACCGGAAAGTCGTAGCGGCTTTCCGGAAGGACGGCGGGTTTTAGGCCTACAGATCCCGGAATGTCAATTGGCCCTGAACAATGAAGGGGAATTTGACAGGCGGAAGACCGGCTTCGATGCTGGCCCAATATAACGGGAGGGGAGCCCATGACCGACCTGAACCGCCGCCTGATGCTGGCGGGTGCCGCTGCCAGCTGGCCCGCTGCTGCTCTTGCCCAGAACAAGCCCTTGCTGGGCACGCCGCGTTCGGTGATCACCGACCCGCCGCGCGAATATGGTCCGGGCGCCCAGCCCGCCTTCAGCCCCGACCCCGACGTGATCCGTGTCGATCCATCTTTCGGCGGGCTGCTGATCGGCCAGGAGGTGATCCGCCGCCTGCATACCGGCCTGCACCTGGCGGAAGGCCCGGCCTGGTCCAGCATCGGCCAGTTCGCCATCTTCAGCGACGTCAAGAACGACACGCTCTATCGCTATGTCTGGGAGACCGGCGCGGTCAGCGAATTCAGGAAACCCTCCTTCTCCACCAACGGCAACACATTCGATTTCCAGGGCCGCCAGATATCCACCCAGGATTTCTTCCGCCGCGTGGTGCGCTGGGAGGCGGACGGATCGATGAGCATCGTCGCCGACAGTTACGACGGCAAGCCGCTGAACTCGCCCAACGACGTGGCGCCCCACAAGGACGGCAGCGTCTGGTTCTCCGATCCGCAATTCGGCGGCAACCTGGCCGAGGGCCATCCCGACGACGGCCCCGGCCCGATGAACCCGAACGGCGTGCGCGATCCCAATATCGGCAACACGGGCGTGGGCATCCAGAAGGCGGGCAGCCTGCACCAGCAATTGCCGATGAATGTCTATCGCGTCGATCCGTCAGGCCGTGTCGAAGTGGCGGTGCCGTATGAGGATGGCTTCGCGCCCAACGGGCTGTGCTTCTCGCCCGATTACACGAAATTCTACATCATCCGCGGCGGCAGGATTTTTGTCGGCGACATTCAGGGCGCGCGTGTGACGAATCTGCGCCTCTTCACCGACTGCATGGTGGACGGCGTGCGCTGCGGCCCCGACGGCATGCGCGCCGACCGCGCCGGCAATATCTGGGCCAGCTCCGCCTCGGTGCTGGGCTATGCCGGCGTCACGGTATGGAATGCAGCCGGCAAGCTGATCGGGCGCATCCGCCTGCCAGAGCCGTGCGCCAATCTCTGCTTCGCCGGTCCCAAGCGTGACCATTTGTTCATGACCGCGACCCAGTCGATCTACATGTTACGCGTCAACATTCAAGGCGCTTCCCCTGGCTGATTTCGCGGGGCAATCTTCACCCACAAAAAAATCAGTGAGGAGAGCCTGAATGTCCTACCTGTCCCGCCGCGGCATGATTGCCGGCGCCGCCATCGCCATTCCCAGTGCCGCCTTTGCCGCCGACAAGACAATGACCGGAACATGGCCATCAGTGATTTCCAATCCCCCGCGTGATTTTGGGCCCCATGCACCGCCGCTGATGAACCCCGATCCCGACGTGTTGGTGATCGACAAGTCGTTCGGGGGGCTGATTATAGGTCAGGCAATGATCCACCGCCTTCAGACCGGATTTCAGTGGGCGGAAGGCCCTGCCTGGTGTGCCGCCGGCAATTACGCGCTGTTCAGCGACGTGAAGGGCAACAGGCAATATCGCTATGTATGGGAGACCAGGCAGTTCTCCGCGTTCCGCGATCCTTCCTACAATTCCAACGGCAACACGTTCGACTTCGAAGGCCGCCAGGTCTCGTGTCAGGATTTCCTGCGCCGCGTGGTGCGCTGGGAGCATGACGGCTCGCTCAAGGTGCTGGCCGACAGTTTCGAGGGCAAGCCGCTCAACTCGCCAAACGATTTGGCGCCGCATCCGGACGGCTCGATCTGGTTTACCGATCCGCCCTATGGCGGCCAGCTTTCCGAAGGTCATCCCGACGAGGCCGGCGGGCCGCTGAACGCCGATGGCCGCTTTGATCCCAACGTCGGCGTGGGCGGCACCGGCATCATCGGCGCCACCCGCCAGGTGCTGCCGCGCAATGTCTACCGCTGGGATCCCAGCGGCAGCCTGTCGGTGGTAGTGGCCGAGGAGAACAATCTGTGGCCCAACGGCATCTGCTTCTCGCCCGATTACAAGAAGGTCTACATCGTGCGCGGCGGATCGATCTGGGTCGGGGACGTCCAGGGCAAGGGCGTCGCCAATCTGCGCGTCTTCACCGAATGCATGGTCGACGGCATCAAGTGCGGGCCGGACGGCATGCGCGCCGACCGGGCAGGCAATATCTGGGCCGGTTCGACCTCCACGCTGGGCTATTCCGGCGTGACGGTATGGAATCCGCAAGGACGCCTGATCGGCCGTATCCGCCTGCCGGAAGTCTGCGCCAACCTGTGCTTCGCCGGTCCCAAGCGCGACTGGCTGTTCATGACCGCCACCCAGTCGATCTACATGCTGCGGGTGAACATCCAAGGCGCATCTCCCGGCTAAACCGGTGATGCGCCGACAGGGTGAGGAGCGGCGCGGCCAAAGCCGCGTGAGCAGGTCCGGTGGACCTGCGAAAGCGAGGAACACCCGAAGCACAAGCAAAGGCCCGGCCGGCCCCGGCTGATATTGCCGTGCAGCATCCGCCGCGGCGATTGACAGGCCCGGCGCGCCGGGTTCCCCTTCCTTCCCGAACAACAATGCTGGGAGGGCATTCATGGCTTTCGATCTATCGCGCCGCGCCATGCTGGCGGGCGCTGCCGCCGCCGTGCCGACCACCGCCTTCGCGCAGAGCAAGGCACAGCTGGCGCCGATCGCCTCGGTGCTGAACGGACGCGATTTCGGCCCCAACGCCCCGCCCACCATCTATCCCGATCCCGACATCCTGGCGATCGATCCCGATGCCGACATTTTCGTGGGACATTCGTTCATCAAGCGGCTGGCGACGGGCTTTCAGTGGGCGGAAGGCCCGGCCTGGTCGGGTGAGGGCCAGTATGTGGTGTTCTCCGACGTCGCGGGCGACGTGCAGTACCGCCTGATCTGGGAGACGATGGAGATCACGCCCTATCGCCGCCAGAGCTTCAACTCCAACGGCAACACATTCGACTTCCAGGGCCGCCAGATCAGCGCCCAGCATTTCCTGCGCCGTGTCGTGCGCTGGGAGCATGACGGCTCGATGACCGTCATCGCCGACAATTACAACGGCCAGCCGCTGAATTCGCCCAACGACATCGCCGTGCACAAGGACGGCAGCATCTGGTTCACCGATCCGCTGTACGGCGCGCTGCTGCAGGAAGGCCATCCCGACGATGGCGCCGGGCCGATGAACCCGGGCGGGCGCAACAATCCGCGCCTGGGCAACGGCGGCGCCGGCATTATCGGCTCGCAGCACCAGGTGCGTCCGCCGTCGATCTATCGCGTCGATCCGTCGGGCAAGATCGACGTGATCCTGGAAGGCAAGCCCGGCCTGGTGCCCAACGGCATCGCCTTTTCGCCCGACTATTCCAAGGTCTATTTCGTCTGGGGCGCCAACATCGACGTCGCCGACGTGGTGGACGGCAGGATCGCCAACCAGCGCGTCTTCACCAACGGCATGGTCGACGGCATCAAGTGCGGCTTCGACGGCCACCGCGTGGACGTGGCGGGCAATGTGTGGTCGGGCTCGACCTCGGTGCCCGGCTATATGGGGGTGACGGTGTGGAACCCGGCCGGCAAGCTGATCGGCCGCATCCGCCTGCCGGAAACCTGCGCCAATCTCTGTTTCTGCGGGCCCAAGCGCGACTGGCTGTTCATGTGCGGATCGCAGTCGGTCTACCTGGTCCGGCTGGGCATCCAGGGCGCGGGACCGGCCTGAATAACGCTGAGTTTCCGGGTACTTGCGGCGAAAATCCGTGTGCGGATTGTTATCGGGGGGCAGCGGGTTTAGGCTGGACCGTCGTCGCAAAGGTTGCCGCTCATGCCCAAACTGCCCGACATGTCCGCCGCCGCCGTGCGCCGACGCCAGGCCCTCCGGTCGATGGCGCAGACTCCCGCCAAGCCCGTGAAGGCCGAAAAGGCGCCCACCAAGAGCGCCCCCGCACCCAAGCGGCGCGCCAAGCGCGGCTGAGAAAGCAGGACGGGGACGCTGGCCGGTGCCCTGCCCGGTCAGCCCCGTCCTTTGCCCGCCCCCGCCCAGGGAAAGGGGGGTGTCGCGGGCGAGAGATTGGTCACTTCAGATTGCCGGAGATGGTCGTGAAGGTCGTCGACAGGTTGGTCCCGACAAGCGTGACCGCACTGATGATCACCACCGCGATCAACGCGGCGATCAGGCCATATTCGATGGCCGTGGCGCCATCTTCTTCGACGGCAAACTTCCTAAGCAGATTCAGCATTTGAATACCCCATTGCGATTCGAGCGCGACAGCATTGCGCCTGGGAACATTCCATCAGGATTCTTCTAAGGCCGGTTCAACGCGGGCCGGACAAATTTCGACAAAATTGCACTCAATTCGCCTGGCCGGGCCGGCGGCTGCAACCGCCGGGACGATGAA
>JBEHXB010000225.1:0-4769 GCA_048498895.1 Pseudomonadota bacterium | reverse complement strand
AAGATCGCCCAGGAGGTTTCGCGCCTGGCCGCGTCCGCCGCCAGCGATGTGATGGTCGCCCGGGCCCATCTGGCCTCGCTGGAATCCAGCCTGGGCAGCACCGAGCGTACCGCGAACGGCCAGAACCTGGCGCGTGTCCAGCTTCAGGCCCTGGAATCCAACGCCGCCTCGACCCGCACGATGTATGAAGCCTTCGTCCAGCGGCTGCGCCAGAGCCAGAACGCGGACGAAATTCAGACGCCGGAAAGCCGCATCATCAGTGCGGCGCCCGTGCCGTCCAAGCCCAGCGGGCCCAAGCGCACGCTGATCGTCGGCGCCTCGCTGCCGCTGGGTCTTCTCCTGGGCCTGCTCTGTGCCCTGCTGCTTGAAAAGCTGGGCCCCCTTATGCCGGTCAAGGTCGATGGCGCGCCGCGCGCCGCCATCGTGCCGCCCCAAAAGGCGCGGACGCCGGCCCCGGCATGGAATGGTCCACCCATTCTTGGCGAAATCGACGACAATGCGCGCCTGGCCGCCGCCGACTTCGTGCTCGATTATCCCGCCAGCAGGTTTTCCCTCGCCCTCGGGCGGCTGGTGCAGCAGCTGACATCACAGGGCAGCGACGCCGCGGTGATTGCGCTCACCGCCGCCGATGCCGGCGAGAGCCGCGCCGCCATCGCCGCCAGCCTGGCGCGCGCCGCCGCGAAGATGGGCAAGAAGACCGTCATCATCGATTGCGCTCCCGAGGGACTGGTCACCCGCGCCCTGAAGGCGCCGGTCCGAAACGGAGTCTATGAGGTCCTGACCGGCAAGGTGAAACTGAACCAGGCCCTGGCCAAGGACCCACGCGGCGACGCCCATGTTCTGGGTACGCCGCGCCGTCCGCCCAATGCGCCCACCATGTTCTCTTCGCCGCAGATGAAGCGGCTCGTCTCGGTCCTGCGTGGCGGCGCCGATTTCATCGTGATCGATTGCGGCGTGGCCGCGGCGGGCACGGAAGCCGCACTCCTTGCGCGGCTGGCCGATGCCACTGTTCTGGTGGCCAAGCGCCAGGCGTTGCATGGTCCGCTGGTGGCCAATGCCGCCCGCATCCTGGAAAGCACCAAGGCCGCGCCCATCGGGATTGTGGTCACGCGCTGACGCGCTTCCGCATATGCACGCAATGGCCGCCGCGAAAAGGCTCGCGGGCTGCACGAAATTCAGCGCGGCAACTCGCTGGAGCCCATCAGGAATTCATCGACTCCGCGGGCACACTGCCTGCCTTCGCGGATGGCCCACACCACCAGCGACTGGCCGCGACGCATGTCACCGCAGGCGAAGATGTTCTTCTTGCTGGTCTGGTAGTTGCTCAGCGGCGCCTTGACGTTGCCGCGTCCGTCCAGTTCGACGCCGGCCTGTTCCACGAAGCCGGGCTGGCGCGGACCGGTAAAGCCCATCGCCAGCAACACCAGGTCGGCCTTGATGGTGAACTCGCTGCCGGGGACATCGACCAGGTTCATCTTGCCGCCGTCGCCCAGCTTCCACTCGACGCGCACGCATTCCAGCGCTTCGATCTTGCCGTAATTGCCGATCGCACGCCGGGTCTTCACCGACCAGTCGCGCTCGCAGCCTTCCTGGTGCGAACTTGAGGTGCGCAGCTTCATCGGCCAGTCCGGCCACACCAGCAGCTTGTTTTCCTTCAGCGGCGGCTGGGGCATGATCTCGAACTGGGTCACGCTGGCCGCGCCGTGGCGGTTGGAGGTTCCCACACAGTCCGAACCGGTATCGCCCCCGCCGATCACGATCACATGCTTGCCCTTGGCGCTGATGGTGCCGGCCGGTGCCGCCTTGCTTTCCGGATCGCCGGCCACGCGCTTGTTCTGCTGGGTCAGGAAGTCCATGGCGAAATGGATACCCTCCAGCTCGCGGCCTTCGATCGGCAGGTCTCGCGGCTGCTCGGCCCCACCGGCCATGACCACGGCGTCGTAATCGGCCAGAAGCTGCTCGACCGAGACGCCCGCGCCCACTTCCACGCCGGTGCGGAATCCCACGCCCTCGGCTTCCATCTGGCGAATGCGCCGGTCGATGAGATGCTTCTCCAGCTTGAAGTCCGGAATGCCGTAGCGCAGCAGACCGCCGATGCGGTCGCTCTTTTCGAACACGGTGACGCTGTGGCCGGCGCGCGCCAGTTGCTGGGCGCACGCCAGTCCCGCCGGTCCCGAGCCCACCACCGCCACGGTCTTGCCGGTTTTCCGCGACGACAGCTGCGGCTGGAGCCAGCCTTCTTCCCAGGCGCGATCGACGATCTGGCATTCGATGGTCTTGATGGTGACGGGGCTGTCGATGATGTTCAGCGTACAGCTTGCCTCGCACGGCGCCGGACAGATGCGCCCGGTGAATTCCGGGAAATTGTTGGTCGAGTGCAGGGACTCCGAGGCGGCGCGCCACTGGTCGCGATAGACCAGATTGTTCCAGTCGGGGATCAGGTTGTTGACCGGACAGCCATTGTGACAATAGGGAATGCCGCAATCCATGCAGCGCGCAGCCTGCCCGGTGATCTCGTCGTGCGAGAGCGGGTGGACGAATTCGCGATAGTTGCGGATGCGCTCCTCCGGCTTGTCATAGCCGCGGTCGAGCCGCTCGATTTCCAGGAAACCCGTGATCTTGCCCATTGGTAAGTCCTACTCGGCGGCGATGGCGGCGCGCGCCTTCAGATCGGCCAGCGCCTTGGCATAGTCGGTCGGCATCACTTTGACGAACTTCGTCAGCGCCGCGTCCCAGTTGTCGAGCAGGGCCTTGGCGCGCGCACTGCCGGTGAACTGCAGGTGGCGTTCCACCAGGATGCGCAGCCGCTCGGCGTCGAAGCGCAGCATGTCGCCCATGCCCGCGTCCGACACACTGATCGAACGCCTGCGCGGCATGTCGCCCCCGTCGCCGGATGGCGACAATCCAAAAACTTCGCCCATCGCCGGCGCACCGATGCTCTCCAGCTTGACCATCGCCATGTTGCAGCGTTCGCGGAAATCGCCGTCCTCGTCATAGACATAGGCAATACCGCCCGACATCCCGGCGGCGAAGTTGCGGCCGGTCCGGCCCAGCACGGCGACGACACCACCGGTCATGTATTCACAGCCATGATCGCCGGTGCCTTCGACAACCGCGACCGCGCCCGAATTGCGCACGGCAAAGCGCTCGCCCGCCACGCCCTGGAAATAGGCCTCGCCGGCGATGGCGCCATAGAGCACCGTATTGCCGACAATGATGTTCTGGGCCGGATCGCGCTGCGCGCCCTTGGGCGGCCTGACCACGATGCGTCCACCCGACAGCCCCTTGCCGACATAGTCGTTGCAGTCGCCGGTCAGCTCCAGCGACACGCCGCGCGCCAGGAAGGCGCCAAAGCTCTGTCCGGCGGTGCCGGTGAACTTCACGCTGATCGTGTCTTCCGGCAGGCCCGCATGGCCATGCACCCTGGCGACTTCGCCCGACAGCATGGCGCCCACGGTGCGGTCGACATTGCGGATGGTCCGTTCCAGCCTGACTGGCTGGCCGCTCTTGATGGCGGGCCCCGCGGCGGCGATCAAATCGTGATCCAGCGCCGTCTCCAGGCCGTGATTCTGCTTCTCGCAGCAATGGATGGCCACGCCGGGGCGCGGCGTGACGCTGTACAGAATGCGCGACAGGTCCACGCCCTGCGCCTTCCAGTGGCCCACCGCCTTCTTCATGTCCAGCCGGTCGGCGCGGCCGATCATCTCGTCCACGGTCCTGAAGCCCATGGCGGCCATGATCTCGCGCAGCTCCTCGGCCACGAAGAAGAAATAGTTGATCACATGTTCGGGCTGGCCGGTGAAACGCTTGCGCAGCACCGGGTCCTGGGTCGCCACGCCCACCGGACAGGTATTGAGGTGACACTTCCTCATCATGATGCAGCCGCTGGCGATGAGAGGCGCGGTGGCAAAGCCGAACTCGTCCGCGCCCAGAAGCGCGCCGATGGCGACGTCGCGGCCGGTACGCAGGCCGCCGTCCACCTGGACGGCGATGCGGCCGCGCAGGCCGTTCAGCACCAGGGTCTGCTGGGTCTCGGCCAGGCCGATTTCCCAGGGGCTGCCCGCATGGGTGAGAGAGGTCAGCGGCGAGGCCCCGGTGCCGCCCTCGAAGCCCGAGATGGTGACGTGGTCGGCGCGACACTTGGCGACGCCCGCCGCCACGGTGCCCACGCCCACTTCCGACACCAGCTTGACCGAGATGCGCGCCTCCTGGTTCACGCTCTTCAGGTCGCGGATCAGCTGCGCCAGGTCTTCGATGGAATAGATGTCATGGTGCGGCGGCGGCGAGATCAGCCCCACGCCGGGCGTGGAATGGCGCACCTTGGCGATGTTGGCATCGACCTTGTGGCCGGGCAGCTGGCCGCCCTCGCCGGGCTTGGCGCCCTGGGCCATCTTGATCTGGATGTCGTCGGCATTGACCAGGTATTCCGTGGTCACGCCAAAGCGGCCCGACGCCACCTGCTTGATGCGCGAACGCATGGAATCGCCATTGGCCAGCGGCTTGAAACGGTCCGATTCCTCGCCGCCCTCGCCCGTGTTGGAGCGCCCGCCAATGCGGTTCATGGCGATGGCGAGATTGGTGTGCGCCTCGCGGCTGATCGAGCCGAAGCTCATCGCCCCGGTGGAGAAGCGCTTGACGATCTGCGAGGCCGGCTCGACCTCGTCCAGCGGGACGGGATTTTCCGCCGATTTCAATTCCATCAGGCCGCGCAGGGTGAGCAGCCGCTCGTTCTGCTCGTTGATCTCGCGCGCGAACAGCTGGTACTCGGC
>JBEHXB010000224.1:0-4772 GCA_048498895.1 Pseudomonadota bacterium | reverse complement strand
ATGTGCAGCGCGGCGCCATCGGCCGCCAGCACCGCTTCGTGCATCATCTCGGACAGGGTTGGATGCGGGAAGATGGTGTGCGCCAGCTCCGCGTCCGTCAGCTCGCCGGTCTTGGCCACGACATAGCCCTGGATCAGCTCGGTCACTTCCGCGCCCACCATGTGCGCCCCCAGAAGCTCGCCGGTGGTGGCGTCGAACACGGTCTTGACCAGGCCCTCCGCCTCGCCCAGCGCGATGGCCTTGCCGTTGCCGATGAAAGGAAACTTGCCGACCTTGATCTTGCGGCCGGTCTCTTTCGCCTTGGCTTCGGTCAGGCCAACCGAGGCGACCTGCGGCCAGCAATAGGTGCAGCCCGGCACGTTCGACGTGTTAAGCGGATGGACGCCCTTCACCCCTGCGATCCTCTCGGCCACGATCACGCCTTCATGCATGGCCTTGTGCGCCAGCCAAGGCGCGCCCACCAGGTCGCCGATGGCCCAGATGCCATCGACGCCGGTCTCGCCATACTTGCCCGCGACGACATGGGTCTTCTCGACCTTGATGCCCGCCGCTTCGAGGCCGAGATTTTCGACATTGCCGACGATGCCCATGGCCAGGATCACGCGGTCGACGGTGACCTGTTCGGTCTTGCCGTCCTTGGCCTTCAGCGTGCAGGTGACGTTGTCGGCACCTTTTTTCAGTTCGGTCACGGTGGTGCCGACCTTCAGATTCATGCCCTGCTTGATGAAAGCCTTGGCGGCGAAGGCCGATACATCTTCGTCTTCCACCGGCAGCACACGGTCCAGCACCTCGACCACGGTCACCTCGGCACCCAGGGTGCGATAGAAGCTGGCGAACTCGATGCCGATGGCGCCCGATCCGACGACCAGCAGCGACTTGGGGAAACTGTCCGGCACCATGGCGTGCGCGTAGGTCCACACCAGCTTGCCGTCGGGCTCCAGCCCTGGCAGCGTGCGCGCCCGCGCGCCGGTCGCCAGCACGATATTTTTGGCCAGAACTTCGCTGGCCTTGCCATCCTTCGACACCGACAGCTTGCCCTTGCCGGCAAGCTTCGCCTCGCCCGGAATAACGGTGATCTTGTGCTTCTTCATCAGGAAGCCGACGCCGTCGGACAGCTGCTTGGAGACGGCACGGCTGCGCGCCACAATCTTTGCGAGGTCGAACTTGAAATTATCGGCGCTGAAGCCGAACTCGTTCAGTCGATGCATCAGGTGCCAGATCTCGGACGAGCGCAACAGCGCCTTGGTCGGGATGCAGCCCCAGTTCAGGCAGATGCCGCCCAGCCGGTCGCGCTCGACCACCGCGGTCTTCAGGCCCAGCTGCGCGGCGCGGATGGCGCAGACATAGCCGCCCGGCCCGCCGCCGACCACAACAACGTCATATGTATCAGCCATGGCGGCTGTCACCCTTCGACAGGCTCAGGGTGAGGGATAATCCCCATGCCGAGCCCGTCGAAGCATGAGGATCGCAAAGACAAATCAGAGCAACATCGAAGCAGGTTCTTCGATGAACTGCTTCAAGGTTGCCAGGAACTTGGCGCCGGTGCCGCCATCGACCACGCGATGGTCCGCCGACATGGTGACGGTCATGACGGTGGCGATCTCGATCTTGCCGTCGCGCACGACCGGGCGTTCCTCGCCCGCGCCGACCGCGATGATGCAGCTCTGCGGCGGGTTGATGATCGAGGTGAAATTCTTGATGCCGTACATGCCCAGGTTCGAGACCGAGAAGCCGCCGCCCTCATATTCGCTGGGCTTGAGCTTCTTCTCACGCGCGCGCGCCGCAAGTTCCTTGATCTCGTTGGAGATGGCGACCAGGCCCTTGGTCTGCGCCTTGAACACGATGGGGGTGATCAGGCCGAAATCCAGCGCCACAGCGACGCCGACATCGGCATCCCTGTGCTTGAGGATCGCGGTGTCGGTCCAGGACGCGTTGACGTCCGGATGCTTCATCAGCGCCATGGCGGACGCTTTCACGATGAAATCATTCACCGACAGCTTGTAGGCGGGCTTCTTGTCCTTGTCCTTGGGTGCGGCGGCGTTCATCTTTTCGCGCACCGCCATCAGGGCGTCGAGGTCGCAGTCGATGGTCAGGTAGTAATGCGGGATCAGCGTCTTGGCGCTGGTCAGGCGCTTGGCGATGGCCTTGCGCATGGAGTCGTGCGGGATCTCTTCATAGGAGCCCTGCGGATAGAGCAGCCGCGCATCGGGCAGCGGCGCCACGCCCGGAATGCCGGCGCCGCCAGACGGGGCGGCGGCAGGCGCAGCGGCCTTCGTGCCGGGTTTGGCGCTTTCAACATCCGCCTTGATGATACGGCCGCGCGGGCCGGTGCCGGCGACACCCGACAGGTCGACGCCCTTGTCGGCGGCGATGCGGCGCGCCAGGGGCGAGGCAAAGATGCGTTTGCCGTCACTGGAAGAAGCGGCGACGGGCGTGGGTTTCGCCGGTTCGGCCCTGGCTTCTGCGGTCTTTGCGGTATCGGTCTTTTGGGCACCGACTTCGGCTTTCACCGCCGCACCGATATCCTTCATGGCAGCGGGAATATCCTGTTTCGCCTGGGCCGCGGGCACCGCGTCGGCGCTTTCGCCATCGGCCAGCAGCACGGCGATCGGCGAATTGACCTTCACCCCTTCGCTGCCTTCGGCCACCAGGATCTTGCCGATCCTGCCTTCATCGACCGCCTCGAATTCCATCGTGGCCTTGTCGGTCTCGATCTCGGCCAGGATGTCGCCGGACTTGACGGTGTCGCCTTCCTTGACCAGCCACTTGGCCAGCTTGCCCTCCTCCATGGTGGGCGACAGTGCGGGCATCAGGATGTTGGTGGCCATGCGATCAAGCCTTGTAGCTGACGGTCTTGACCGCCGCGATCAGGTCCTCGACCGTCGGCAGGGCAAGCTTTTCCAGGTTCGCGGCATAGGGCATGGGCACGTCCTTGCCGGACACCTTCATGGGCGGGGCGTCGAGGTAATCGAATGCCTCCAGCGCGATCTGGGCGGAAATCTCCGACCCGATGGAACAGATCGGCCAGGCCTGTTCCATGGTCACGATGCGGTTGGTCTTTTTCACGCTGGCGATCACGGTGTCGATGTCCAGCGGACGCAGGGTGCGCAGATCGATCACCTCCGCGTCGATGCCCTCTTGCGCCAGCTTTTCGGCCGCTTCCAGCGCCTGGCCGACGGTGATCGAGTAGGCGACAATGGTGACGTCCTTGCCGGGGCGCACGATGCGCGCCTTGCCGATGGGCAGGACGAAATCGTCCAGCTTGGGCACCGGAAAGGACCGGCCATAGACGATCTCGTTCTCCAGGAAGATCACCGGATTGGGATCGCGGATGGCGGCCTTCAGTAGACCCTTGGCGTCGGCAGCGAAGTAAGGGGCGATCACCTTCATGCCCGGCACGCTGGCATACCAGGCCGAATAGTCCTGGCTGTGCTGGGCGGCGACGCGGGCGGCAGCGCCATTGGGACCGCGGAAAACGATGGGACAACTCATCTGGCCGCCCGACATGTAGCGGGTCTTGGCGGCGGAGTTGATGATCTGATCCATGGCCTGCATGGCGAAGTTCCAGGTCATGAATTCGACGATGGGCCTGAGGCCCGCAAACGCCGCTCCCACGCCCAGGCCGGCGAAGCCATGCTCGGTGATGGGCGTGTCGATCACCCGCTTGTCGCCAAACTCGTCCAGCAGGCCCTGGCTGACCTTGTAGGCGCCCTGGTACTGGGCGACTTCCTCGCCCATCAGGAAGACATTCTCGTCGCGGCGCATCTCCTCGGCCATCGCGTCGCGCAGGGCGTCGCGCACGGTCTGGTTCACGAACTCGGTGCCTTCGGGCACTTCCGGATCGGCAGCGACTTCCATCTTGGGCGCAGCCCCGCGTGCGGCGTCATGGGCGCCCTGCGCCTTGTCCGCGACGTTCTTGCGATCTTCGCCGGCCGGCTCCTTCGGCGCGGCCTTCCTGACCGGGGCATCGGCGCTTTCGCCGTCGGCCAGCAAGGTGGCGATGGGGCTGTTGACCTTCACGCCTTCGGTGCCTTCGGGCACCAGGATCTGGCCGATGCGCCCTTCGTCGACCGCCTCGAATTCCATCGTGGCCTTGTCGGTTTCGATCTCGGCCAGGATGTCGCCGGACTTGACGGTGTCGCCTTCCTTGACCAGCCATTTCGCGAGTTTGCCTTCCTCCATGGTGGGGGAAAGCGCGGGCATGAGTATCTCGGTGCTCATCAGGCGTATACGTCCGTATAGAGTTCTTCCAGGCCCGGTTCGGGGCTTTCGGTGGCGAATTCGGCTGCGGCGATGACGCGCGCCTTCACCGCATTGTCGATCTGCTTGAGGTCTTCCTCATTGACCACGCCGCGCTCGATCAGCTTCTTGCCGAAATGATCGATGGGATCGCGCTTTTCGCGCATCTCGCTGACTTCCTCGCGCGAGCGGTACTTGGCCGGATCCGACATGGAATGGCCCCGGTAGCGGTAGGTTTTCATCTCCAGGATGATCGGGCCCTTGCCGGCCCGGCAATAATCCATCGCCTCCTGGCCGGCCTTCTGGACGGCTTCCACGTCCATGCCGTCCACCTGCACGCCGGGGATATTGAAGGACAGGCCGCGGCGGGAGAAATCAGCCACCGCGCTGGAGCGCTCCACGCTGGTGCCCATGGCGTACTGGTTGTTCTCGATCACATAGACGACAGGCAGCTTCCACAACTCGGCCATGTTGAAGCTCTCATAGACCTGGCCCTGGTTGGCGGCGCCGTCGCCGAAATAGGTCAGCGTCAC
>JBEHXB010000223.1:0-4776 GCA_048498895.1 Pseudomonadota bacterium | reverse complement strand
CACAACCGCCTCAGCCAATTCGTTTTTGGCGGGGTCACCCGTGACATCCTGATGGACCCAAGCTTCTGCGTGCTGCTGTCTCACTGATACTGCTGGCGCGGCGCTTCAGCACGCTGCGTAGTATCTCGCCGATCACCATGCCTGGCTCGATCACCGCATTGTCCTTTTGCAAGATATGAAGGTGCCCGTGCGCGGGTGCGGCCAACTCATGCAATGATTCCTCGATTCGAATTGCGGCGATCGGATCTCCCGCCTCGACTCGGGCTCCGTCGGGCCGCAGCCAATGCTCTATGAAGCCTTCCGGCAGTATCGAATTGCGCCATAGGTCAGGATCGACCCGTATATCTATAATCACGGTGATCTCCTTCGCCCTCATTCGCCTATTTCACGCCCCCGAACGGCTCATCAGCTCTTGGCGGTAGAAATAGTGGCGGGCAAAAGCGTGAATCTGCCGCTCGCTGGACCGGCGCATGGGTTCAACGCCGACAATCCGGGCGACTGTGACCGGCGCGTGCGTTTCCATATGGTGCCTCAACGCCATGCGGCAATCGGACGGTCCAACGATCAGGATCTGGCAGGCACCATGGGCGGCCGCGGTGACCTCAGCCAGAAATTGTTCGTCGGGCGCCGGATGGCCCGGGACCATGTTGCCGGAATGATAATCGGTGTGTCCCGTCTCCTGGCCGCCGGCAAGGATTGTCGCGATTTCTTCCACGCCACTCCGGGTTTCGGCATAGAGATGGGCGATTTCGTGATCGATCCAGATCACCAGATGCCAAGGCTTGGAAATTTTGGCCATTTCATCTCCCGAAATACTTGATGACAGCTCTTTCGACGTCCCCAAGCCTGGCTTTGACGAAAGAAGGGCTGGCCCCGTTGACTACCCCGCCGAAATGAATATGGGCCAGGGTGGTCATTCCACACAGCGTGGCGAAATATCGGTTGAACAGGGTCTGTTCTGCGGCGAAAGCGCCGGTCTGTTCAACCCACTGGGTAGGCGCACCCGAGGAGGTAAAGCTGATCAGCTTCCGTCCGCCTAGAAGCGGAGTGAAACTGTGGCCATTGCTGCCATATGCGAAACCGAAGCCGAAAACTCTGTCCAGATACCCTTTGATCATTGCGGGCGGCGCGTTGAGCCAGAAGGGGTAGATGAGTGCGAAGACGCCACAGTCCTTCAGCAGCTCGCGTTCGGCCGCCACATCGGGCTCGAGCTCGGGAATGCTTGCCTCGGGGATTTCGTTCGCCCTCAGACAGGGGTCGAATCCAATGCGATAGAGATCCCGTATTTCGACAACGTCGCCGAAAAGCCGGGCCGTCCCGGCATAAGTCTCCGCCACCGCGGCGGTGAAACTGCGGGCGCGGGGGTGGGCAAAGATGACGGCATGTTTCAAACGACACCTCCGTTTTTTAAATTCGGTCAACTCCTCAGACAGCGCCTTGCGGCAAATCAATCGGCGTCTTACGGCGGCTCAAGGTATCCCTGGGGTTGCATTGTCGGCTGCGGACCATGCCGGCGGACTGATCGCGTTCGCCGACCTTACGCTGCGTGGGGCCCGCTACCTGGGCCTGCACAGTCACGAGGTTTGACCACACCGTGATGATGATCGGCATGGTCCTCGGCATTTTGGTCCTTCTCACGGCCGAAGGAGGGCGCCGGCCTATCGCGGGCTGGCCGGTACGGCATTTCTGGTACTCTCTTTTGTGGTGCGGAGCGCGTTCCGCGCGGGAAAACATTTCCGAGTTCAGCGAGAATTCTCTGCCGGAGGTGTCCTGTTTCGCGCGGCTCTTTCGCCTGGGCGTTGGCTGCTTTAAGGTCCGCCATCATGGGAGAAGTAATAAAAAGGGCGCTTATTACCGGCGGCGCGCGCGGCATCGGCTTCGGCATCGCCGAAGCCCTGCTTGACGCAGGTTATGCAGTAACGGTCACCGGTCTATCCGATGAAGAAGTCGCTGCTGTCCCGGCGCGCGAAGACCTCAGGGCCGTGCAATTGGATGTGACGGACGATGCCTCGGTTTCAGCCCTGGTGGCGGCGCAGCCGCGGCTGGATGCGCTGGTCAACTGTGCCGGTATAATCCTTCGCGATGGCAAGGAGTTCGCCATCGAAGGCTTTCAACGGGTGCTCGATGTGAACCTCACCGGGACCATGCGAATGTGTTTGGCGGCAAGGCATCTTCTGGCGCAACACGGTGGGGCGATTGTCAATACCGCGTCGCTCTGGTCCTATTTTGGCGGGCCGCTGACGCCAGCCTATACTGCATCCAAGGGTGGTGTGGCGCAACTGACCAAATCGTTGGCGGTCGCTTGGGCACCGCAGATTCGCGTCAATGCCATCGCACCGGGTTGGATCGAGACCGAGTTAACGAAAGCCGCGCAAGCCGATGACGAGCGGTCCGCCGCCATAGTCGCACGCACGCCCATGGGCCGCTGGGGAAAGCCGGACGATATCGGCGGTGCCGTGGTATTCCTTTGTTCCGATCAGGCGCGCTTCATCACCGGAATGATCATGCCCATCGACGGCGGTTATACCGCCAAATAGGAAATATCCATGGCCCAGAACGATTCCAGCACGGACAATTCCCGGATTCCGTATCGTCATCCGCAGCCCCCGGAGTCGCCGCCCGAGTTGGTGATCCCCGCCGCAATTCCCGGGGACGAGCGCATTTGGGTACCGCAAGGCCCGAATGTCTGGTTCCGGCCGCTTTGCCTCTGTGCCAGCCGCGGGTACTGGATGAACCTGCTACGCGTGCGCAAGTCTGGCGTCTTGTCGCGCCACCGCCATCCCCAGCCGGTGCATGGCTACGTAATAAAGGGCCGCTGGCGCTATCTTGAGCATGCCTGGGTGGCTCAGGAAGGCGGGTATGTCTATGAGGCGCCGGGCGAGACCCATACGCTGGTTGTCGACGAGGACGTCGAGGAGATGATAACTCTGTTCCAGGTGAATGGAGTGATGATCTATGTCGATCCAGACGGTGGCATACTCGGCTATGAGGATGTCTTCACAAAGATCGACCTTTGCCGCAAGCATTATGCTGCCATCGGACTGGGCGAAAACTATGTCGACCAGTTCATTCGCTGAGATACATTCAGCCGCTGACGTCGAAGGCTGACGGCCCGGCCTCGCGTCGGTCCCACATGCCCTGATAGGCGGCTTCAATCTGGCGGGTGGTCCTGGCGGTATCGAACAGGGCGCAGGTCTTTCGGTTCTGCGCGATCTTCTCGCGCAGCGTCTTCAGCGTGCCGGCCTCCGTCGCCAGTGCCACGGCCAGTTTCTCGTAGTCCGACATGTTGTCTGTGATCAGCTCGGGCACGCCCGCCGCGGTCAGCAGGCTGGCTGCCACCCGGCCGGCGAAAGTAGTGCCGCGGCAGGTCAGCAACGGAACGCCGGCCCACAGCGCGTCGCTGGCGGTGGTATGGGCGTTGTAGGGCAAGCTATCGAGGAACAAGTCGGCGAGCTTCAGCCGTGCCAAGTGCTGGGCGAGGTCAACGGGTGGGGCAAAGACCAGTCGCTGCCGGGAAATATCGCGTGCTTCGGCTTCGCGCCCCAGATTGATGCGGTAGGCTTCATGGCTGTCCAGGAGCCACAGCACGCTGCCCGGCACTTTGTTCATGATGCGCGCCCAGGCATCGAA
This sequence comes from Pseudomonadota bacterium, assembly GCA_048498895.1. Classification (GTDB taxonomy): domain Bacteria; phylum Pseudomonadota; class Alphaproteobacteria; order Micropepsales; family Micropepsaceae; genus Rhizomicrobium. The sequence goes on along the minus strand of JBEHXB010000223.1, from coordinate 1,146 downwards.
AAGGGCGGGGGTTAACTTGTAACCCTGATTGAAATTGCAGAAAACAAAGGCATCGTCGGGCAAGGCATTGGCCGCTCGGGTCGTGTTGCCGGCGATCGCGCGCCTATCGTCATTGATCTGGTAGCTGTTTGGCAGGCGAACAACGGCTTCGGCGTAGAAGTGCTCCTCGCCCTCGGGGATCACGATGCCGTCGGCCAGGATATAATCAATGTATGGGGCCCCCAGTGTGGCGGGAAAGCCCAGATAGTTCACCTGCACCGGTGCCGGGCGGCGAGCAAACAGGCCCATCCGGGGCTTACCGAAATAGCCATTCAAGTTGACCAGGATGTCGATCTTCTCAGCGCGCACGGCATTGGCGGCCCCGTCATCGCTCATGCCAGCAATGTCGACGATCCTGGGGATCGCCTTCTCCAGGCGCGCGCGCATCGGGCTGGCGTCGCTGCCACCATTGTCGAAGGCGACAATTTCAAATTTTTCCTGGTCATGATGTTCGTACAGGCCCGCCATCAAATAGGCCGTGGCCTGTTCCCGGAAGTCAGCCGAAACGTAACCAATGCGCAGCTTTCCGCCATCGTGACGCGCGGCTTGGGCCGGTGCCGTCACGGCAGGAAACTGGTCGGCGGCGAAGATTTCCGAACAGGTACGCAGGTCTGCGGGACTTTCCGACATCGCCTGGTAGGCAAATGGCCGGATGACGCGCTTCTTCGCGCGCACTCCGTCATCGACGGTCTGTTTCAGTACATCGTAATCCTGCCAGTCGGCACCCTGCATTTTCAGATGAAGCAGCTCCCCCGTGAGATAGGGATAGTCAGGGTCTGCCTTTTGCGCCGCTTTCAGGTCGGCGATGGCGGCGGCATAAAGGCCAAGGTCCGTCCAGGCGGTATGGGCGCGGTTGTTGAGTGCATCAATATAGCCGGGGCGCAGATCAATGGCGCGGGTGAAGCTGGCCACCGCATCGCCGGGTCGGCCAAGCACACGCAGCACCGCGCCGCGGCTGTTCCAGCCGTCGGCATTGGTGGCGTCATGCGTGATCATCCGATCGAATGAATCCAACGCGTTTTGAAAGCGCGCCAATCCCTTAAGCGCGATACCCTTATTGTACCATGCCGAGGCCAGGCCGGGATCGAGCTCGAGCGCCTTTTCAGC
>JBEHXB010000222.1:0-4790 GCA_048498895.1 Pseudomonadota bacterium | reverse complement strand
TTCCTCGGCCAGGTGGGGCATCATCGGCGCACACAGGAGCACCAGAGCCTCGATCGCTTCGCGGCGAGCGGCGGCGTCGCACTTCTCGGCGGCGCCGATAGCGTTCGCAAGCGTGTAAAGCTGCGCCACGGCGTTGTTGAAGCGCAGAGCCTCCAGATTTTCCGTGACGGCGGCGATGGCCCTGTGGGTGGCGCGACGCAGATTGAGGCTGGCTTCATCGGTGGCCATCACCGGCGTGCCTGGCGCCGCAAGCCCCTCGCTCTCGCTGGCCAGGCGCCAGACACGTTGCACAAAGCGCCAGCAGCCTTCGGCGCCGGCATCGGTCCATTCGATGTCACGCTCGGGCGGCGTGTCCGACAACATGAACCAGCGAATGGTGTCGGCGCCGTAGTCCGCGATGATCGCTTCGGGCGCGATCACGTTCTTCTTCGACTTGGACATCTTTTCCGATGGGCCGATGGTCAGTTCGGCCTGGTCGGCGGTGCGAAACGCCTTGCCGCCCTCCTTCGTCACTTCATCGGGCGCGACCCAGCCGCCCGCGGCATCCTTGTAGGTCTCGTGGCAGACCATGCCCTGGGTGAACAGCCCCGCGAATGGCTCGGCCACCTCGACCATGCCCAGCTTGTGCATGGCCCGGGTGATATAGCGGGCATAGAGCAGGTGCAGGATCGCATGCTCGATACCGCCGATATACTGATCCACCGGCAGCCAGTAATCCGCCGCCGCCTTGTCCACCGGTTCGGCCGCATGGGGGGCGGCGAAGCGGGCGAAGTACCAGGACGAATCCACAAAGGTATCGAGCGTGTCGGTGTCACGCGTCGCCGCGCCGCCACAGGCGGGGCACGTGGTTGTCTTCCAGGCGACATCCGCATCGAGCGGATTGCCCTTGACCGCAAAATTGATCTTTTCCGGCAGCTTCACCGGAAGCTGATCTTCCGGCACCGGCACCACGCCGCACCTGGCGCAATGGATCATCGGGATGGGACAGCCCCAGGGCCGTTGGCGCGACACCAGCCAGTCGCGCAGGCGATAGTTCACGGTGCGCTGGCCGACGCCCGCCGCTTCCAGCCGCCTGGCGACCTCTGCCTTGCCCTCCTCCACGCTCATCCCGTCCAGGAAGCGCGAATTGGCCAGCCTGCCGGGGCCGGTATAGGCCTCGGTGCCGACATCGAAGGTCTTTGGATCAATGCCTTCGGGGACCACCACCGCTGTCACCGGCAGGGAATATTTGCGGGCGAAATCCAGGTCGCGCTGGTCATGCGCGGGGCAGCCGAAAATGGCGCCAGTGCCGTAGCCCATCAGCACGAAGTTGGCCACCATCACCGGCAAGGTCCAGTTCTCGTCAAAGGGATGGATGGCCTTCAGGCCCGTGTCATAACCCTTTTTCTCTGCCTTCTCGATGTCGGCCTCGGCGGTGCCGACATGACGGCATTCCGCGATAAAGGCGGCAAGGTTTTCGTCCTTCTTCGCCAGCTCCTGCGCCAGGGGATGTTCCGGCGACAGCGCCACGAACGAAGCGCCGAACAAGGTGTCGGGGCGGGTGGTAAAGACGTCCAGCTTTTCGCCATCCGACAAAGTGAACTGGAAGCGCAGGCCCTCGCTGCGGCCGATCCAGTTCTTCTGCATCAGCCGGACCTTTTCCGGCCAGCGGTCCAGCGTATCCAGCCCCGCCAGCAGTTCGTCGGCGAATTGGGTAATGCGGAAAAACCATTGGGAGAGTTTGCGCCGCTCCACGACCGCGCCGCTGCGCCAGCCGCGCCCATCGATCACCTGTTCATTGGCCAGCACGGTCATGTCGACCGGGTCCCAGTTCACGTCGGCTTCCTGGCGATGAACGAAACCGGCCTTGTAGAATTCCACGAACAGCTTCTGCTGCTGGTGGTAGTATTCGACATCGCAGGTGGCGAATTCTCGCGACCAGTCGATGGAAAGCCCCATCATCTTCAGCTGCTCGCGCATATGCGCGATGTTCTCATGGGTCCAGTCGCGGGGAGAAACGCCCTTGTCGCGCGCGGCATTCTCGGCAGGAAGGCCAAAGGCATCCCAGCCCATCGGGTGCAGCACATTGTAGCCCTGGGCCCGGCGGAAACGGGCGATCACATCGCCCATCGTGTAATTGCGGGCATGGCCCATATGGATGCGCCCCGACGGATAGGGGAACATCTCCAGCACATAGCATTTGGGAGCCTTGCTGTGCGGCGGTGTGCGGAACAGGCCTCGCGCGTCCCATTCCGCCTGCCAGTGCTTTTCGGAGTCCTTGGCGTTATAGCGCGCCATCGTAAGCCCTTGTCAGGCGTCAGCCGGAAGTGCCGAGCGTGGCCAGGCGCAATTCCCGGGCCCGGGTCAGGATCGCGTCTTCCAGCTTGTGCGCGGTGTCGGCGCTGGGCTGGGCATCACTCCATCCCGTGTCATTGCGCACCTGGCGAAACACCACGACCTTCAGTCCGTCGGCGCGCAGCGCGCGGTCCATGATGTAGACAGTCACCTTCAGCCGTTCGTTCGGCGCGGTCGGCGCCACATACCAGTCGCTGATGATCACGCCGCCGAACGGATCGGCCGACTGCAGCGGCAGGAAGGACAGCGTGTCGAGCGAGGCGTGCCAGAGAAAGGAATTCACCCCCAGGGTCATGCGGCTGGAGCCGCTGGCAATGCTGGTGCCGGTGTCCATGGTGCGCGTGCCGTCATTGGACGAGCCGCATCCAGCCAGAAGCAGCAGACAGGCGAGAGCAGTCAGAAATCGCATGAGGGGCGCTGTTCCTTTGAGGGACGGGCGTTCGCACCCGGCATTGGGGCTTATAATGGCCCCGCCTCTCTGGCGCAACGGCGCCAGACTTGCCTCGGGCCGCCAAGTTCGGCTTATTCTGGAAGGACTTATGGTGGGGCGGAGCGTAGGACCGGCATTGCGTAGCGGTAAGGTGGCTTCCTTGATGCGGGCGGAGGCGTGGCTGGCGGGCCTGATACTGCCCGGCCTGGTGCTGGCACTGCCGGGCCCGGCGGTGGCGGACCCGTCCGACTGGACGGTCGCGCCCCTGGCCTTCCCCGCCGGCGACGCCGAACTGACGATCAATGCCCAAGCCTCCGGCGCCCTGTTCGGGCCAGACCAGCCCGGCCCTCCAGGAAAGAAGATTGGCGGCGCGCGAACCAGCGGCCTCTTTCGGCTGATGCCCACCCTGCGCCGCGACTATGACAGCGGCCTTGCCCTTTCGCTGGAAGCCATTGTCGCGGCTTCCGATCCCCTGAGCCGCGGGCGCTATGACGGCGACGCGCTGGAACGGCTGGCGGGTGTGGTGCGCACGGGGCTGGGCACCGTGCAGATCGGGCTGGCGGACGGCGCCGGGTACACGCTGGCGGTGACCGGTCCCAAGGTCGATCCCGGCGTGTCACTGGACGATCCGCGCACGAGCTTCTTCCGCGAGCCGGCCAGCGGGCGGGCGTTGGCCGGCCTGTTTCCGCTCAGAGCCGAAGTCGGCGCGTCGTCCAACTATGCCAAATTCACCTATGCCAGCCCTGAGATTTTCGGCATCCAGCTGGGCCTGTCCTTTACGCCGACCGAGGGCAAGCAACTCCCCTTCATGAATGCGGGACCGCATGTGCCGGGCCGCCAGGCCGATATCTGGGAGGCGGCCCTGCGCGTCAGCCAGGATGTGGGGCCGCTCACCGTCAGCGCCTATGGCGGCTTTGCCACCGGGCGCGCCGAGCATAAGCTGGCCGGCCAGCATGGCGTCAGCGACATCGGCTTTGGATTGCGCGCCGATTATCCGCTGAATGAGGAATACACGCTTTCGCTCGGCGGAGCCTATCGCAACAGCAATGCCCATGCCTTCGACATCAACCAGAGCTATGGCGGCCCCACCACGCGCGCAGTCCAGGCCTCGGGCATGATCAGCAACGGTACCTGGAGCGCGGGGCTTGAATATGGCAATGGCGTCGCCGGGGCCGTCCCGGGCCGGCCGCGCGTCGGCCTGAACGGATGGGAAGCCTCGCTGGGCTATCAGGTCAGCAGCTCCATCGGCGCCAGCACCGGCTGGCAGCACCTGTCATATGGCAGGAACAACGGCGCCTTCTTCAATGGAACCTCGCGGTTGTCGATGGATGCGGTGTTCTTCCACCTCGATCTCAAAACCTCACAATAGCGCGCCAATGGCTGCGATGCCGCTGAAGCCCGGCGCCAGCAGCGCGGCGTTCCTGGCCGTAACCCCGCCCAGCGCATAGACCGGCAGCGGCGAAGCGGCGGCGATGAAGGCTGCCCGTGCCGGCGACAGCGACGGCGCCCTGGGATGGCTCTGTGTGGGGAAAACGGGCGAGAGGAACAACGCATCGAGCTGGTGCGCCCTGGCCATTGCGCCCAGCGAATGGACGGCGGCCGTGATGATCCAGTCCGGATGGCGCGCGCGCCAGTGCGCGGCTTCGCCGATGCGTGTCTGGGGCAGATGCAGACCGGCCGCACCGATGCGTGCCGCCAGCCTTTCATCGCCCGCGATCAGCAGCGGAGCGATGCCGCAAAGCCTTTCCGCCAACGCAGCCCTTTCCCGGTCCGACCGGCCGCGCACCACCACCAGGCTGCCCCGCGGCAGGCGCCGCGCCGCCGCCGCCCAATCGGCATCCCGCCCATCGGTGAACATCACCAGCGGAAACGCCGCGTTGAGGCGCTGCTGCTGTCTTGCTAAGGAATTGCCCATGAGCATCGCGGAAAATCTTCAGGCCATTGTGGCGCGCATCGATGCGGCACGGAAGGGCGCGGTCCAGCCGGCGCCATCCACCCGACTGGTGGCGGTCAGCAAGACCGTGGG
>JBEHXB010000221.1:0-4813 GCA_048498895.1 Pseudomonadota bacterium | reverse complement strand
CCCCGCGCCAGCAGGGCATGGGCCACGCCCGACCCGATAAATCCGGCCGCGCCGGTCACAAGAATGCTCGCCATGGATCGCTTTTAGAGGCTCCAGTAGCGAACATTGCCGGGCAGGGCGGCCGGGTCAATCACCGATTTGATGTCCGCCAGGATGCCGCCGTCGGCCAGCATGGCGGGAATGCGGTCCGGTTTGTCCAGGTAATCGCGATGCGGCACCGCCAGGATCAGCGCGTCCAGATCCCTGAACTGCGCCAGCTTGTTGATGGACAGCCCGTATTCATGCGCGACCTCCTTTGCATCGGCCCGGGGATCGTGCGCCAGCGGCTTGATGCCGAAGGTTTTCAGTTCGGCCAGAATGTCGGGAACGCGGCTGTTGCGGATGTCGGGCACATTTTCCTTGAAGGTCAGCCCCAGGATGCCGACACGGGCCTGGTGCACCGGCCGCGCGCCCTGGGCCAGGAAACGCACCACCCGCCGGGCGATGATGTTGCCCATGGAATCGTTGATGCGCCGGCCGGCCAGGATCACCTGCGGGTTGTAACCCAGCTCCTGCGCCTTCGAGGTGAGGTAATACGGGTCGACGCCGATGCAGTGGCCGCCCACCAGCCCCGGCGCGAAGCGCAGGAAATTCCACTTGGTGGCGGCCGCGTCCAGAACGTCCCGGGTGCGGATCTTCATCGCGTCGCAGATGATGGCCATCTCGTTCATCAGCGCGATGTTGAGGTCGCGCTGGGTGTTCTCCAATGCTTTGGCGGCCTCGGCCACCTTGATCGAACTGGCGCGGAAAATGCCCGCCTTGACTACGCTGTCATAAAGCGCGGCCACGCGATCGGCGGTGGCCTCGTCCTCGCCGGCGGTAACCTTCAGGATGGTCTCGAAGGTGTGTTCCCTGTCGCCGGGATTGATGCGCTCCGGCGAATAGCCCAGCTTGAAATCGCGCCCCTGCTTCAGGCCCGAGACCTTCGCCAGGATGGCGCCGCAATATTCCTCGGTGACGCCGGGATAGACGGTGGATTCATAGATCACCAGCGCGCCCTTTTTCATGACCTGGCCGACGCTTTCCGAGGCGGCGCGCAACGGGTCCAGGTTGGGGCGGCGGTCGCGGTGGATGGGCGTGGGAACACAGACGATGAAGATGTCGCAGCCCTTCAGCTTGCCCAGTTCGCTGGTCACGGTAAGGCCGCTGGCCTTCAGCCTTGTCCCGCCCACCTCGCCGGTCCAGTCCTCGCCCCCGGCAAGCGCGGCCACGCGGCGCGTGTCGATGTCGAAGCCGATCGTCCCCGCATATTTTTCCGCGAACGCGACGGCGACGGGCAAGCCGACATAGCCCAGCCCGACGACCGCAATCTTGACCTGCATTTTTCCCGGCCGCACCAAAAGACGGGCGCAGACTAAGCCAGCCGCGATTACCAAAGCCCCAAGAAGTCTGGTTAACCGCAGCCCCGGCCCAGGGCTTCAGACGCGCCGCTGTGCCAGATCCACCACGGTGCCGGGGGCGGCGTCGGCCCGGCCCACGCTGACATAGCGGAAGCCTTCCGCCGCCATCTGGGAGGGGCGATAGATATTGCGCAGGTCCACCATCAACGGGGTCTTCAGCGCCGCCTTGATGCGGCCGAAATCCAGGGCGCGGAACTCGTTCCATTCGGTCAGGATCACGACGCCGTCGGCACCTTCCAGCGCCTCATATGCGTCCCCGCAGAAGGTCAGGTTCAGCAGCTTGGCGGCCTCCTTCGTGCCCTCCGGGTCATAGGCGCGGATCGTCGCACCCGCGCTCTGCAGCGCCGGCAGGATGGTCAGGCTGGGCGAATCGCGCATGTCGTCGGTATTGGGCTTGAAGGTCAGGCCCAGCACGGCGATGGTCTTGCCGGCGACGCCGCCGAAGGCCGCCTTGATCTTCTCGGCCATGGTGTGCTTGCGCTCGTCATTGACGGCGACGACGGCCTCGACCAGCCGGGTCGGAGCGCCCGCGTCGCGGGCGGTCTTGACCAGCGCCAGCGTATCCTTGGGAAAGCAGGAACCGCCATAGCCCGGTCCCGCGTGCAGGAACTTGCCGCCGATACGTCCATCCAGGCCGATACCGCGGGCCACGTCCTGAACGTCGCCGCCCACCTTCTCGCACAGGCTGGCCATCTCGTTGATGAAGGTGATCTTCGTCGCCAGGAAGGCATTGGCCGCGTATTTGATCAGTTCGGAGCTTTCGCGGGTGGTGAAGACGATCGGCGTCTCGTTCAGGTAAAGCGGGCGATAGACCTCGCGCATCACCGCGCGCGCCCGTTCGCTGTCGCAGCCTACAACCACGCGGTCGGGGCGGCGGAAATCCTCGATCGCCGAACCCTCGCGCAGGAATTCGGGGTTGGAGGCCATGTCGAAATCGGCGACGGGATTGACCTTGCGGATGATCGCCTCGACCTGCCGGCTGGTGCCTACCGGCACGGTGGACTTGGTGACCACCACCGTATAGCCGGTCAGGGCGCGGGCGATCTCCTCGGCCGCGGCGAAGACATAGGTCAGGTCGGCATGACCGTCACCGCGGCGGCTGGGCGTGCCCACGCCGATGAATACGGCATCGGCCTCCCTGACCGCTTCGCCCAGGTCGGTGCCAAAGGACAGGCGCCCGGCTTTGGCATTCGCGGCGACCACTTCCTCAAGTCCGGGCTCGAAGATCGGGATCTGGCCCATCTTCAGGGCCGCGATCTTGGCCTCGTCCTTGTCGACGCAAATGACGCTGTGGCCGAACTCCGAAAGGCAGGCGCCTGACACCAGGCCTACATAGCCGCTGCCGATCATCGCAATTCGCATGGGATCTCCTGAATTGGGCTGCGCCTAATGTGGCCAAATCATCCGGACTTGCAAGCGCGGCAATCGTCGCGCCGGCATGATAAAGCTGTTTTATGTCAGGCATTTACCGCAGATTTGGTATTTGCAGGGCGGCCATCCATGCCGGCCGCAAAACACTTAACCGCCATTAAGACTAATGGCCGTTCACCTTAACCTCGTCTTTAGCCCTTCGGAGCGACCCTGACGCCAGCCAACAGGAAAGCGTCCATGACTGCGCTCGCACTCGCCCAATCCATGCCCGAAATCACCGACGGCCAGGCCGAAACGGCCGCCCCCCTGCGCGATTTCAGCCAACCCTGGATGGACCTGAACGACAAGACCGTCCTTGTCACCGGCGGCACCGGAAGCTTCGGCAAGCATTTCATCAGGACGGTGATCAAGGGCTACAAGCCGCGCCGGCTGATCGTATTCTCGCGCGATGAACTCAAGCAGTTCGAGATGCAGCAGGAGTTCAGCCCCGAACAACATCCCTTCATGCGTTTCTTCATCGGCGATGTGCGCGACCGCGACCGGCTGGAACTGGCGATGAACGGGGTGGACTATGTGGTCCATGCCGCCGCCCTGAAACAGGTCACCACCGCCGAATACAATCCCTTCGAATGCATCCGCACCAATGTCTTTGGGGCCGAGAACGTGGTCAGCGCCGCGCTGCGCCGCAACGTCAAGCGCGTGGTGGCCCTGTCCACCGACAAGGCGGCAAATCCCATCAACCTCTATGGCGCCTCCAAGCTGGCGTCGGACAAGATCTTCGTCGCCGCCAACAACCTGGCCGGGGCCGACGGCACCCGCTTTGCGGTGGTGCGGTACGGCAACGTCTTCGGCTCGCGCGGCAGCGTGGTGCCCTTCTTCAGGAAACTGATTTCCGATGGCGCCGACAGCCTGCCCATTACCGACGCGCGCATGACCCGGTTCTGGATCACGCTGACCCAGGGCGTCAATTTCGTGCTCTCCAGCATGGAGATGATGCGCGGCGGCGAGATCTATGTGCCCAAGATCCCCTCCACCACCATTCCCCAGCTGGCAAGCCTGGTCAGCCCCGGCACACCCCAGAAGATCATCGGCATCCGCCCCGGCGAGAAGCTGCACGAGACCATGATCCCGGCCGACGACGCCCACTGCACCGTCGAACTGGACGACCGCTATGTGATCCTGCAGAGCTTCGCCCACGCGGCGCGCGAGGCCTATCTCAATCGCGGTGCCGCGCCGGTGGCCGATGGCTTCACCTATTCCAGCGACACCAACCCCGAAAAGCTCGATGCGCGGGGCCTGCAGGCCCTGCTGGCCATGGCCTATGCCTGATCGCACGCCGGATAGCGGCGCGGCGGCGCCCTTTCTGCCCTACGGCCGCCAGGAAATCGGCGATACCGATGTCAAGGCGGTGGTCGAGGCATTGGTAAGCGGCTGGCTCACCACCGGACCGCGCGTGGGCGAATTCGAACAGGCCTTCGCCGGTTATTGCGGAGCGCGGGAGGGCGTGGCCGTCAATTCCGGCACCGCCGCCCTGCATGCCGCCATGCGCGCGATCGGTGTGGGCGAGGGCGACGAGGTCATCGTGCCGGCGCTGACCTTTGCCGCGTCCGCCAACGCGGCGCTGTATGAAGGCGCAAGACCCGTCTTCGCCGATGTGGAATCCGACACGCTGCTGATCGATCCGGTCTCCGTCGCGATCAAGATCACGTCCAGAACCCGCGCCATCGTCGCGGTGGATTATGCCGGCCAGCCCGCCGACTACGATGCCCTGCGCGATCTGGCCCGGGCGCGGGGCATTGCCCTGGTCGCCGACGCCTGCCACGCGCCGGGCGCCACCTACAATAGCCGCAAGACCGGCACGCTGGCGGACATATCCTGCTTCTCCTTCCATCCGGTCAAGCACATGACCACCTGCGAGGGCGGCATGTGCGTCACTGACGATGCGCGGATGGCGGCGCACATGCGCCGCTTTCGCAACCACGGCATCGACAGCGACCACCGCT
>JBEHXB010000220.1:0-4814 GCA_048498895.1 Pseudomonadota bacterium | reverse complement strand
GGCGGCGGGCTTGGGGATCGTATTGTTCATGGTGTCGGCCTTTGTGCTGGCCAGCGGTGCGTCGGCACTCACGGCCTGACGGGCACATAGTTGTGGACGGGGTCAAGGACGCACCCCTTTCTCGTGCGGGGGCAGGCGATACTGGCGCCAGCAATCCCCATTAGCGAACCATCATGGCCGCTTTCGTCCATCTGCGCGTCAAGAGCGCTTATTCCCTTCTGGAAGGGGCGGTGCGGCCCAAGGAATTGCCGAGCCTGGCGCGTGACGCCGGAACGCCCGCGGTTGCGGTGACCGACGCCAATAACCTGTTCGGCGTTTTCGAAATTTCCGAAGCCCTGGTGAAGGGCGGCATCCAGCCCATCGTGGGCACGCTGCTTTCGGTTGAACTGCTGGGGCGCAGTCCGCATCATCAGGGTTCGCACAGGAAGCCGCCGCACCTGCCGCTGCTGGTGCAGAACGAAGGCGGCTATCGCAACCTGACCAAGCTTCTGTCGGCCGCCTATCTGGAGGTGGAGGCGGGCGACTGGCCGCATGTGACGGCGGACAGGCTTTTCGCGCATTCCGACGGCCTGATCGCGCTGACAGGCGGGCCAGGCGGGGCGATAAACCAGCTTCTGGCCGACGGCCAGCAGGACGCCGCTCGCGAAATGCTGGAGAAGCTGGCGGCCGCGTTTCCCAATCGGCTCTACGTCGAGATACAGCGCCACGACCTGCCAGAGGAACGCGCCACCGAGGATGCACTGATCGACATGGCCTATGCCATGGATCTGCCGCTGGTGGCGACCAACGACGTACATTTCGGCAAAGCCGACATGTACGAGGCCCATGACGCGCTTCTGTGCATCGCCGACGGCTCGTTCGTGAGCCAGGACGACCGGCGCCGGCTGACCCGCGAGCACCGTTTCAAGTCGGCCGACGAGATGGCGTTGAAATTCGCCGACCTGCCCGAGGCGATCGAGAACACGGTGGAGATCGCGCGCCGCTGCGCCTATCGTCCCGTCAAGCGCAAGCCCATCCTGCCGGTTTTCAAGCCGGAATCGGGTCTTTCCGCCGAAGCCGAACTGAAGGCGCAGGCCGAGGCCGGACTGGATCGTCGCCTCAAGGGCGCGCCGCTGGCCGCCGAACGCGCCGTCTATGACGAGCGGCTGAACTATGAGCTCGGCATCATCAACCGCATGGGCTTTCCGGGCTATTTCCTGATCGTGTCGGATTTCATGAAGTGGACGCGCGCCCAGGGAATACCCGTCGGCGTGCGCGGCTCGGGGGCCTCCTCGCTGGTGGCATGGGCGCTGGACATCACCAACCTGGATCCGCTGCGCTTCGGCCTGTTCTTCGAGCGCTTCCTTAATCCCGAACGCCTGTCGATGCCGGACTTCGACATCGACTTCTGCCAGGAACGGCGCGACGAGGTGGTGCGCTATGTGCAGCGCAAATACGGCTATGACCGGGTCGCCCACATCATGGCGCTGGGCTCGCTGCAGGCGCGTGCGGCGGTGCGCGATGCCGGGCGTGTGTTGCAGATGCCGCTGGGCCTGGTGGATCGCATCGCCAAGCTGATCCCCAATCTGCCGGGCAAGCCGATCTCGCTGGACGAGGCGGTGGAGCGGGAGCCCCGCCTGCAGCAGATCGCCGAGGCCGAACCCATCGCGCGGCGCCTGTTCGAGATCACCGGGAAAATCGAGGGGCTCTACCGCCATGCCTCGACCCACCCGGCGGGCGTCGTGATCGGCGACCGGCCGCTGGATGAGCTGCTGCCGCTCTATCGCGATCCGCGTTCGGAAATGCCGGTGACGCAGTTCGACTATGAGGATGCGGAAAAGGCCGGACTGGTGAAGTTCGACTTCCTGGGCCTGAAGACCCTGACCGTGATTGCCAAGGCAGAGGAACTCTTGAAGCAGCGCGGTATCGCGCTGCATACCCAGACCATCGACTTCGACGATGCCAACACATTCGAGATGCTGGCGCGGGGCGACAGCGTGGGGGTGTTCCAGCTGGAAGGCGCCGGCATGCGCGACCTGCTGCGCAAGATGAAGCCGGACCACATCAACGACCTGGTGGCGCTTGTGGCGCTCTACCGGCCGGGTCCGATGGATTCCATCCCCACCTATATCTCGCGCAAGAACGGCAAGGAGCCGGTGGAATACCTCCATCCCGCCATGGAGCCGATCCTTAAAGAGACTTATGGCGTGATGACCTATCAGGACGATGTCATGCGCATCGCCCGCGAGCTGGCCGGCTATTCGCTCGGGGAAGCCGACATCCTGCGCCGCGCCATGGGCAAGAAGATCCCGGCGGAGATGATCCCGCAGCGCGAGAAGTTCATGAAGGGCGCGGCCGAACGGGGCATCACCAGGAATGTCGCTGAGACCATCTTCGAGCAGGCGGAAAAGTTCGCCGGCTATGGCTTCAACAAGGGTCATGCCGCCGCATATGCGCAGGTCGCCTACCAGACGGCGTTCCTGAAGGCGAACTATCCGGTGGAATTCCTGGCCGCGTCGATGACGCTGGATATCACCAACACCGACAGGCTCAACATCTTCCGCCAGGAAGCCCAGCGGTTGAATGTGAAAGTCGCGCCGCCCGACATCAATGTCTCGGGCGCGGTGTTCACCTGCGATGCGGCGGCGAACACGGTGTTCTATGCCCTGGCGGCGGTGAAGGGCGTCGGCCGCCAGGCGATGGACCATGTGGTGGAGGTGCGTTCCGCCGGCGGGCGCTTCCGTTCCATCAGCGATTTCGCCCGCCGCGTCGATCCCAGGCTGGTCAACAAGCGCGCCTTTGAAAATCTGGTGCGGGCGGGGGCGTTCGACAGCCTGAACCCCAACCGCCGCCAGCTGGTGGAAAATTCCGACCGCATCCTGGGCGGCGCCCAGGCGGCGCAGCGCGAGCGCGACAGCGGCCAGGTTTCGCTGTTCGGCGGCGGCCAGGAAGAGGAATTGCGCCTGACATCCATTCCCGACTGGCCGGTGCATGAGCGGCTGAGCGAGGAGTTCGGCGCGATGGGCTTCTATCTGTCCGGCCATCCGCTGGACGCCTACGGCCCGGCGCTGAAGCGGCTGGGGGTGACGAGCTTCGCCACCATGCTGGAAGATCGCCGCCGCGCGGGCTTCCGTGCCAAGCTGGCGGGCACGGTGATCAAGAAGTCGGAGCGGCGCGGACGCAACGACCAGATGTACGCCTTCGTCGCCTTCTCCGATCCCACCGGCATGTTCGAGATCATGCTGTTCCCCGAAGTGCTGGCGGCCAGCCGCCCGCTGCTGGAAGCGGGCAAGTCGCTCCTGATCAATTGCAGCGTGGACTGGGACGGCGACGAGCTGAAGCTGCGCGCCGCGTCGATTATCGACCTGGACAAAGCGGCGGCGGACGCGGGCGAGGGGATGGTGGTGCGCCTGGCCGATACGTCATCGTTGGGTGCGCTGGCGGCGGAGTTATCGCAGTCAGGCAAGGGGCTGGTGAACATCGTGGTGCCCGGCGCGGCGGGCGAAGAGGTCGAGATCGAACTGAAGAAGCGGATCGCCGTTACCGCCACCTTGCGCAGCCGCGTGGCGGCGCTGCCGGGTGTTTTGGCGGTCGAGGCCGTCTAGAGGTTCTTGATTGCGCTTTCCAGCCGGCCCAGTCCTTCGGCCAGGCGCGCCTGGTCCTGCGCGAAGCAGATGCGCAGATAGCTGTCGTCGCGCGGATCGCCCAGACTGAAGGCAAAGCCCGGCGCGATGCCGACCTTGGGGTCTTTCACCATGCGCTGGCAAAAGCCAAGGCTGTCCTTCAACCCGTCGACATGCAGGAAGCCATAGAAGGCGCCTTCCGGCTTGAACCAGCGGATACGATTCTGGCCCTTGATCCAGTTTTCCACCACCTCGCGCCCGGCGCGGCAGCGCGCCAGCAACTGGCCGCGGAAGGCTTCGCCTTCCGGTGACAGCGCTGCCAGTGCCCCATACTGCACGAAATGGGTCGATCCGGTGTTGTTGCACTGGGCCATCGCGGCGGCAGCGGGCTCCACGCGGCGCGGGTGTACCAGCCAGCCGATGCGCCAGCCCGTCATCGCCCAGGGCTTGGAGAAGGAGTTGATCACAAACACCGCGTCGTCATCTTCCGCAATCGGCAGGAAGGACGGCGCATGGGTGGCGCCGTCATAGACCAGCGTGCCGTAAACCTCGTCGGCGATGATGGCGATGCCGCGCGCGCGGGCGAACTCCAGGATGCGCTGCTGCTCCTCGGCGGTCAGCATCCAGCCGGTGGGATTGCCGGGCGAGGCGATGAAGAAGGCTTTTGTTCGCTCATCGCAGGCGTCAAACAGCTTGCCCATGTCCAGCATCCAGCGGCCGGCATTCCAGTCTTCGTCCAGCCGCACAAGACGCGGTTCGGCGCCCACCACCTTGGCGGCTTGAAAGATGTTGGGCCAGATCGGCGAGACGATCACGACATTGTCGCCGCTCTCGCAGCACATTTGCAGCGCGCTGGTTACCGCCAGCATGGCGGCGCCCGGAATGGTGATGCGCTCGACCGCGATATCGGTGCCGGTGGTGCGCTTGTGGAATCGGGCGATGGCCTCGCGCAGGGGCAGGATGCCGCGTGCACTGGTGTAAAAGGTCTTGCCGTCCTCTAGCGCCTTGATCGCGGCCTGGCGGATGAAAGGTGGGGTCACCAGGTCGGTTTCGCCGAACCACAGGGGCAACACGTCGGGATTGCCCAGTCCCAGCGCGGTCACCTTGGTGATGCCGCTGGGCTCAAGGGCGCGGATAATGGGGCGGATGGGATCGGGACCGGTCATGGGTCCGGTTCTTAACACGCGGTCTGCAAAGGAAACATTGCCGAAA
>JBEHXB010000219.1:0-4815 GCA_048498895.1 Pseudomonadota bacterium | reverse complement strand
CGGCACGCTGCACGACATCCTGGATACCTACGGCATTGCCAACACGTTCGAGATCTATCCCGGCACACATACCAGCAACGTCGCCTTTCGCATCCAGGACCATGTGATCCCCTTTTTCAGCAACACCCTTTCCTTCGAGCAGTGAGGCCGGTCATGTTGAACAAGCGCCAATTGCTGCAATCGGGATCGGCACTTCTTGGAGGCGCGGCGCTGCCGAACGCAGCCTGGAGCGCCGGTGACATCGCCGCCGGCCCCTTCCGGCCGGACTGGGCCTCGCTGACGGCGCAATACAAGGCGCCCGACTGGTTCCGCGACGCCAAGTTCGGCATCTGGGCGCACTGGTCGGCGCAGTGCGTGCCGGAAGCGGGCGACTGGTATGCCCGCAACATGTATATCCAGGGCCAGAAGCAGTACCAGCACCACCTGGAGCATTACGGCCATCCCGCCGATACAGGCTTCATGGAGATGGACAACCGCTGGAAGGCGGAGAACTGGAATCCGGAAGAGCTGCTCGACCTTTATGTGAAGGCGGGCGCGCGCTATTTCGTCTCGCTCGCCAACCATCACGACAATTTCGACAATTACGCATCGCGCTTCCATGACTGGAACAGCACGCGCGTGGGGCCGCGGCGCGACATTGTCGGCACCTGGGCGAAGGCGGCGCGCGCGCGCGGGCTGAAGTTCGGCGTCTCCAATCACTCCGCCCATGCCTGGCACTGGTTCCAGCCGGCCTATGGCTACGACCCGGAAGGGCCGCGCGCCGGCGAACGGTACGACGCTTTCCGCCTGACGAAATATGACGGCAAGGGCAAATGGTGGGAGGGGCTGGACCCGCAGGAGCTTTACGCCGGCGCGGTGATGCCCATGCCCGACGGCATCCGCTCGATCAAGGACGCGGACGCGTTTCACGAAAGCCATGACCGGGTATGGAACGAGAATCCGCCGCTGGCCAATCCGGCCTTCGTGCGGATGTGGCGGCTGCGCTGCAAGGACCTGATCGACAGCTACCAGCCAGACCTTTTGTATTTCGACAATACGGGCCTGCCCCTGGGCCAGGCGGGACTGGACATGGCGGCACACTATTACAACAGTTCGCTGGCCCGGAGCGGCGCGCTGCCGGTCCTGAACTGCAAGATGCTGCCCGAAGATCATCGCGCCGCGGTGGTCGAGGATGTCGAGCGCGGCTTCCGTTCGGAAGTGGTGCCCCATCCCTGGCAGACCGACACCTGCATCGGCGACTGGCACTACAATCGCGAGCGCTTTCTCAACAAGTCCTACATGCCGGCGGATGCGGTGGTGCACCGGCTGTGCGATGTCGTCTCCAAGAATGGCTGCCTGCTGCTTTCCATTCCCGTGCGCGGCGATGGCACGATCGACTCGGAGGAGCGCAAGATCGTCGAAGGCATTGCCTCCTGGACCGGCCGCTATGGCGAGGCGATCTTCGGCTCGCGTCCGTGGCGGCTGTCGGGCGAGGGGCCGACCCAGGTGGCGTCGGGCTCATTCGGCGAAGGCAAGCTCAAGCCGTTCGAGGCGGCGGACATACGCTTCACCACCAAGGGCAGCACTCTTTATGCCATGACATTGGGAAAGCCCGCCGGCACGACGACGGTCAGGTCCCTGGCGGGCGTGGGCACGGTCCGGCGTGTCGAGATCGTGGGCACACCGGGTGCGCTCTCCTTCAGCCAGGACGGCGCGGGCGTTCACATCACCGTGCCCGAGGGCGCCGCCCACGACTATGGCGTGGCGCTGAAGATCGAAGGCGACGGGCTGGTTTAAACCCGGCCGCCCGCGGCGCCTCGTAAAAGGCTCAGGCGCCCGGCATGGCCGCCTGCAGGTTCTGGGGCGTGTCGATGTCTGAAAGCGGCGCGTCGCTGGCCGCTTCGACGGCATGGACGTCGGCGGCATGAAGACGCATCAGGGACTTCGCGCCCACGTCGCCGCACAGCTGCGCGATCTCATCGAAATAGCGGCGCGCCCACAGCACCGGATGACCCGGCGTGCCCTGCCAGCTTGCCACGCAGATGCCGCGCCCCGATGGCGGATGGAAGGCGGCGATGGTGCTGTCGATCAGCCCGGCATCGATGCCGGGCATGTCGCCCAGCAGCACCATGGCGCCGGCGCAGTTTTGCGGCACCGCGGCGATGCCGGCGCGCAGCGAGGTGCTGATGCCCGCCGCATAATCGGGGTTGCGCACGAAGGCCACCGGCAAATCCGTGAGCACTCTCTCGGTCAATTCCGCCTCATGGCCGGTCACGACCAGAACGCGCTCCAGCCCGCTGGCCAGGGCGGCCTCCACCACGTGCCGGATCATGGGCTTGCCACCCACGGGAAGCGCCAGCTTGTTGCGGCCCATGCGGCTGGAGGTGCCCGCCGCCAGCACCACACCGGCGATTGCGGGCGCGCGCCGGCATTGCACCAGTTCGCCGATGATGGCGATGGCGATCTCCACGGGCGCGCGCGCGCCAATGGCAAGGCCCACCGGCCCGTGAATGCGTTCCAGCTGCCGGCCGCTGAAGCCCAGCTTCGACAGCCGCGCGTGCCGCCGCGCGTTGGTGCGCACCGACCCCAGCGCGCCGATATAGAAGGCGGGTGAGCGCAGCGCGGCGGCCAGCGCGGGATCGTCGATCTTGGGGTCATGCGCCAGGACCACGATGGCGCTGCGGCGGGTCAGCGGCTTTCGCGCCAGCGCGTCCTCGGGCCAGGTCCGCTCCAGCGGCACGCCGGGAAAGCGCTCGTCCGTCGAATAGGCGGCGCGCGGATCGATCATTCGCACCCGGTATCCGGCCGCCGCCGCCAGCGGTACCAGCGCCTGGGCAATGTGCACCGCCCCGACAATCACCAGTTCGCGCGGCGAATTATAGACGGTCAGGAACCAGTCGCGCCCCTCCTGCCGCACCCGCCCGCCTGCATCGGCGCGCACCGCCACGGCCGCCTGCCGCGCCAGCACGGAGTGCGCGTCGGCGGGATCGATCAGCAGGGATTGTCCGCTGTCCAGGTCCAGGGCGCGGACCAGTGGACGGCAAGCCTGTTGCGCTGCGATCACGGCGTCTATCTCGGCGGTATCGGCGAGAGGTTCGATCACGATCTCGATCTCGCCGCCGCACATCAGGCCCACGATGAAGCCGCCGTCATCGCTGACGCCGAAGCTGACCCGGCGATGGCGTCGTTCCGCGATTGCCGCGAAGGCTTCCTCGATCACGGCATTTTCCACGCAGCCGGCCGACACCGACCCCGCAAAGGCGCCATCGTCCCGGATCGCGACATGGCTGCCGGGCTGGCGCGGCGCCGAGCCGGAAACCGAAACAACGGTTCCCAGGGCTGCTTTATGGCCCTCGCGCAGCCAGCGCGCTGCGGTTTGAAGGATGGTGGCCTCGTCAGCCTCAGGGCTCATCGGACGATCCTAGCCAAAAGCAGCGCCCTGTGCATCCGTCCCTGCCGCAAGGCGTTGGGCCCCGGACAATTTGCCATTGGGCCGGCGGCTGTTGCCGCCCCCCGTTCCCGCCTATACTTGCTTCATGGCTTCCACAGCGCCCCTGATCGACGGATTTGGCCGCCGCGTCGATTATGTGCGGGTCTCGGTCACCGATCGCTGCAATCTGCGCTGTACCTATTGCATGAGCGAGGAAATGACTTTCCTGCCGCGCAAGGACCTGCTGACGCTGGAAGAACTGGACCGGGTGTGCGCGGCCTTCATCCGGCGAGGCGTGCGGCACCTGCGCCTGACGGGGGGCGAGCCCCTGGTGCGGCGTGGATTCATGGACCTGGTGAATTGCCTGTCGCGCCATCTGCAAAGCGGCGCGCTCGACGAGCTGACACTGACCACCAACGGGGTGCGGCTGCGGGAATTCGCGCGCCCCCTGGCGGCGGCCGGCGTGCGCCGGGTCAACGTTTCCCTGGACAGTCTGGATCGCGCGACCTTCGCCCGCATTTCGCGCAGCGACTGCCTGGACAAGGTGCTGGAGGGCATCGAAGCGGCACAGGATGCCGGGCTCAGGGTCAAGATCAACACCGTGGCGCTGAAGCGCGACAACCATGCCGAGCTGCCGGAATTGATCCAGTGGGCGCATGGCAAGGGCATGGGGATCACCCTGATCGAGACCATGCCCCTGGGCGCGGTCGACGAGGATCGCACCGAGCAGTTCCTTTCGCTGGCCGATGTGCGGCGCGAGCTGGAAGCCTTCTGGACGCTGGCGGACCTGGCCGACCGCAGTGGCGGGCCCGCCCGCTATGTCCGCGTCGCCGAGACCGGCGGCAAGCTGGGCTTCATCACGCCGCTGAGCCACAATTTCTGCGAAAGCTGCCGGCGGGTGCGGCTGACCTGCACGGGCACTCTGTTCATGTGCCTGGGCAAGGATACATCGGTGGATCTGCGCGAAGCGCTGCGCGCCGGGCAGGATGACGCGTTGCTGGACGCAGCGCTCGACCGCGCCATGCTTCTCAAGCCCAAGGCGCACGATTTCACGTTGCCGGTAGCCGGCGCCCGGCCTGCCGTTGCCCGCCACATGTCGATGACGGGGGGCTGACGGATGCAGCTCGTCTTTCTTGGCAAATTCGGCGAACTGGCGCCCAAAGGCCTCGCCAGTCCCACGCTGCCGGACGATGTGCGCACCCTGGCGGACCTGAAGGACTGGATTGCCGGCCAGGCGCCGGTGCTGGGAAAGGCGATGGCGCTGACGACGACGCGCGTCGCGGTCAACCAGGCGCTGGTGCACGATCTTTCCCGCCCTGTCCGGGCGGGCGATGAGATCGCCTTCCTGCCGCCGATGAGCGGAGGCTGAAATGGATATCCGCATTACCGCCGCGCCGTTTGATCCC
>JBEHXB010000218.1:0-4817 GCA_048498895.1 Pseudomonadota bacterium | reverse complement strand
GTGAAAATGATCGCCACTTAGATATAGCTACGCAAATTGAAGGCGGCATCAACAGTCTGCTGAATAAGAAGGAGGTGAAGAGCATGACCAAGATTATCGCTCCCGCGGCGAGAGTTCGACAAGGCAATCTAGTTCTTTATACGACCTCCATCCAAGTTCGCGATATTGTTTCTGATGGATTCTATAGTGTGGAGAAACTTGATCCCGAAAATGTAACTGGAAAGGGTTATCAACGTCTATTGAATGTCGCTCGAGCTAAGCGCCTTGCTGACTATATTGTTGACGGTCAAGACACAGACGATGCTTTCCTGCCTACGTCGGTTTTTTTGGCCACCGATAAGCTGATTCCGTTTGACGAAACTAAGAGCACGATTGAGATCGACGCATCCGCCGTTGGCCCCTTTAGTGTCGTCGACGGGCAACATAGGCTCGAAGGACTGAAGATGGCATCGGCCAAGGATGCCCGTGTCCTTGATTTCGAAATTCCCGTGAATATAGCGGCAGGACTTCCCTATTTACACCAGATGGCGCACTTTCTCATTGTCAATACAACACAGAAAAGCGTCGATAAGGCAGTTGAGCAACGAATTATCGCTCGCTTAACCGATTCCTGGGAACTGGACCATCTCCCCAACCTGCCGAAATGGATCAGGAGGATTGTCGAGAAAGGCGAAGTCGATCGCGCCGTGAAGCTGACGGATTATTTGAACAATGAGGAGGATTCGCCGTGGCGGGGAAAAATCTCCATGGCAAATTCGGACAAGAACGGCGCGACGATCAACCAGCGATCGTTCGTGAAAGCCATAGAGAGGTATGTGCTAACTGCGAACAATCCTCTGATGGCGATTTTCCGGGACCCCGCAAAAGAAAATAAGGCATTTCTGAATTATTGGAAAGCCATAGCAAGGTGTCTGGATGATGGCGGGCCCTCCGTTCTCTATAAATACATCGGCGTGGAACTGTTCTGCAAATTCTCAGCACCATTTTTCATGAAGCTTCAAGACAGGGGCTCCTACACGGTTGAAGCCATGCATAAATTGCTTTTCGATTGTTTAGATAGCTTGGAAGGCGATTACGCTGGTCTTGCTCATCCGGACTGGTGGGCAAGCGGAAGTGCTGGCGGCGCAAGCTTCATCAATTCAGGCGCGATCAATCAGATCAGTCGTGACATGGCCGCGGCTCTTCATAGGTCATCGGGAATCGAGGCAATCGAGTTATGAAGGTCGATTGTCTAGCGCCAACTCCGACATCTTTTGAATCGTTTCGGCGGAACTGTCTGAGATTTGTACCAGATCGGCCGGGTTGCTACGTCCTTGCTACGCTACAGGGCGAAATCCTTTATCTAGGACTGTCAAGCAACCTTCGAGCCAGAATGGAGAGCCATCTAGACAACGTTCAAAAAACTTCGGCGACCAAGCTGGGGCGGGCTGGTCTTTTCTATTGGCTGGAAACGAGTCGAACGGCCCGGATTGAGAGAAGTTGGATGAACGCCCACATTGAGCAGGAGGGCGCATTGCCTGTATTGAACAAAGTGTTTTCGCCAGTTTCCTTTTAATATGAGGGCGGCAAATATACGGGCTGAGAATTGACCATGCACCAGCGCAACATCATCGAAAGGGCGTTGGAAGAGGCGCTGTTCAAGTCGCGCTGGCTTCTGGCGCCGTTCTATCTGGGGCTGGTGCTGTCGCTGCTGGGGCTGCTGATGGCGTTCGTGGGCGAACTGGCCCATATGGCGCCGCAGATCCTGCATCCGCTGGCGATCGATCCCGAAGAGGTGATCCTGGCGGCGCTGTCGCTGATCGACCTGTCGCTGGCCGGCAACCTGGTGGTGATCGTGATCTTCTCGGGCTACGAGAATTTCGTCTCCAAGATCAACACCGAGAATGCCGAGGACCGGCCCAGCTGGATGGGCACGCTGGATTTCTCGGGCCTGAAGATGAAGCTGATCGGCTCGATCGTGGCGATCAGCGCCATCTCGCTGCTGCGCGCCTTCATGACCCTGACCGACCAGGCCACGCCGCTGGACGCGCCCAGGCTGCACTGGATGATCATCCTGCACCTGACTTTCGTGGGCTCGGGCCTTCTGTTCGCCGCCATGGATTATGTCGGCAACCGCGCCGAAAAGCCGAAAGAGCACTAGCGCGGCCGTCACGGCATGAGTGCGCTACCAGGTCCGTCGCGGAAGGTTTAAGCCCTCTTCCGGCAAGCGTTCGGACAGGTCTGACAAGCTTCTGGGACACTTCCTGCCGCAAGATTGCAGAAATGCAATAAAAGGGGGACGGCATGGATTTCACAAAGCGCAATTTCCTGGCGAGCAGCCTGATGACGCTGGGCGCGCTGGGCGCCGGCGAGGCGATGGCCCAGAACGCCCCGGTGCAGCGGCGCGGGGCGATGTACCGCTCGTTCCGCTTCTCGGGCAAGCAGCCGTCGACCGTCGACCACAATTACAAGCCGCGCCGCTTCAACAAGGTGATCGAGCTGTGGGAAGACAACCAGCCGATCTATTACACCGATGCGCGCATCGCGCCGGGCATCGATCCCTACGCGCTGGGCGTGCAGATGTGCCAGACCTGGGCCGACGCCATCAACGTGTCGATGGAACATGACGTGGCGCTGGATTATTCGGCGCTGCGCGCCTTCATGAAGGGCCTGGTGGATGGCGGTCCCACCCGCAGCGGCCACCGCTTTCCCTGCGTCTTCACCACCTCGCCGGTGATCGGGCTGGACGAAGCCTATATGCGCGCCAACAGCTGGGTGCTGAGTTCCATCCTGGATTGCGGCGTGATGGGCACCCATCTGTGCCATGCCCGCGACGCCAAGGCGGTGCAGGTGGCCGCGCAAATGGCGGTGCGCTATCCCTTCGACTATCCCGATACGCCCAAGCTGCCGTGGGAGGGGCTGCGCAGCTCGTCGGCCAATTACGCCGCCGAGGTCTGGGGCATGAGCACCAACCAGTATGTCCGCCTGGCCGACACCTGGCCGCTCAATCCCAGGGGCGAGATGATCTTCGGCTGCAAGATCGAGGATCCGTACGGCGTCGCCAATGTCGACAAGATCCTGGACGTGCAGGGCATCTCGTTCACCGAATGGGGGCCGGGCGACCAGAATTACTGGATGAACGGGCTGGCGGGGCTTCCCACCGATGGCAGCCGGATCGATGTCGAGACCATGCCCAACATGATGAAGGCGCGCTCCACGGTCCTGGCCGCCGCCAACAAGCGCAAGATCCGCTTCCTCAATTCGGCGGGTCGCGACGTCATCTCGCAACTCAAGGACGGGGTGATGGTGATCGCCGGCGGCGAGGAAAGCGCCATCACCGGGCGCGAGTATACCAAGCGGAAGATGCCGGTTTGAATTAACCCCCTCTCTTTTGATTGAACTCCCTCTGTCGCAACTCGGTCGCCTCCGGCGACACAGCGTTGCGACATCTCCCCCTTCCGGGCGCTACGCGCCGAAGGGGGAGATGGGACTGCATGTGCGGATAAGGCCCGATTGACAGGCGCCGGGACTCGTGCCAATTTTTTGGCATGATTGGACGGCCGCGCAAACCCAAGCCTGCCCCCAAGCATGGCAAGGATGCCTTCTCCCGCCGTGAGCGGGAGATCATGGAGGTGCTTTACCGGCTGGGCAAAGCCACCGCCGCCCGGATCCTGGAGCAGATCCCGAACCCGCCCAGCTACACCGCCATCCGCACCCTTCTCACCATCCTGGAGAAGAAGGGTCATGTACGCCATGAGAGCGACGGCCCGCGCTATGTCTATGAACCTTGCGTGGCGCGCGAGCGGATGGGCGCGCGCGCCATCGACAATCTGCTCTCGACCTTCTTCGCCGGCAGCGTCGAGCAGGCGGTGGCGGCGCTCCTGACCCGCGATGACGCCAGGCTGACGGATGCCGAGCTCGACCGGCTGGCGGCGATGATCGCCAAGGCGAAGGCGGAAGGCCGATGAGCGAACTGCAAGCCTGGCGCCTGTTGCTGTTCGCCGGCGAGATCGTGCTGGCGGCGACACTGATCCTGGCCGTCGCCGCTATGGCGGCGCGCATCATGCGGACGGCCGCGCGCGCCCATCTCGTCTGGCTTTGCGCCTTTGCCGCGCTGCTTCTGCTGCCATTGCTGGCGCTATTGCTGCCGCCGCGCGCCGTCCTGCCCGCGCCGGACGCCGCTGTCGCGATGACGGCCGTGCCGCAGGCGGCGGTGCCGGTCGCGGTTGCTGCCGCGCCTGTTGGCGCCGCTCTTCCTGTTGGTAACCCCGGGGTTTCGGCCGCCTTGGCCGCGCTTGTTGTGTTGTGGCTGCCCGGTCTTTTGTGGGTGGCGCTGCGCGGGCTGGCGGCGCTGTTCCAGCTTGGCGCCTTGCGGCGGCGGGCGCGGCGCTGGACGCCGGATATTGCGCTGCCGGGGCTGGATGGCTGCGCGCTCCTTCTTGCCGATGGCACGCAGGGGCCCGTCACCTGGGGCGTGCTGCGGCCGGTGATCCTGTTGCCCGCTGAGGCGGACGGCTGGCCGCGCGCGCGGCTGGAAGCAGTGCTGCTGCATGAACTGGCGCATGTGCGCCGTGGCGACGCACCTCTGCTGCTGGCGGTGCGCGGCGTCTGCGCCCTCTACTGGTTTCATCCGCTGGTGTGGATGGCGGCAGCCGCCTTGCGCCACGCGGCCGAACGGGCGGCGGACGATGCGGTGCTGGCCGGCGGTCTTCGCCCGTCCTTCTATGCGGACACGCTGCTGGCACTGGCGGCGGATGTGCGCGCGCCTTTCGCGCTGGCACTGCCCATGGCGGCGCGCCCGGCGCTGGAGGCGCGGCTGCGCGCGGTGCTGGACCAGA
>JBEHXB010000217.1:0-4831 GCA_048498895.1 Pseudomonadota bacterium | reverse complement strand
TCCGCCGCCAGCCAGCTTTCCAGCGGCACGATGGCGGCGGGATTGCCGCCAAGCGGGCGGTCCGCGAAAGCATCAACCTGCCAGAGCCTCAATCGCGTCACGCCTGTCTCCATCGATGCGAAATCCCGTGCCGCCGGAGCCTTACCATGGCCGGCGTCACCGGCGATAAAGATAGTCGCGCGGCAGATCCAGCCGTTCGCACGCCTGGACGGGGGGCGTGCCGGGCAGGACGACACGGTCGGCGCCGGCCCCCGCGGCCATCACCAGACGCCGCCCGATCGAATTGAGTCCCTGGTCCAGGCCCAGTATCGCGCGTATGTCGGCGGGCACGATCTGGACGGCCGCGCGGACCAGAAGACGCTGCAGGGGCCTGAGCGCCGTGGGCAGCAGCGGTGCGGCGCCCACGATGGCCAGGAACTCCGCCACGATGGGCGAGGGTTCCAGGCGTGGCCGCATGCTGTCGAACAAGGCCGCCTGTTCCGCCACGCTGCGCGGCGCGCCGGTTGCGCCATAAAGTTCGGCCGCCGCGACGCCTTCCGCATAAAACCGGTCGCGCGCGCCGGCAGGCAGCGCGCGGACATAGCTGCAATAGGCTTGAAGAAAGCCGAAGCTCGCGGTCGCCTGCACCCAGTTGAGCAGTTCGGGATCGTTGGCCTGATAGTCCTGGCCGGCGGGGGTCTGTCCGCGGACATGATCGTGGGCGCGGCGCACGCCCGCGATCATGCGCGCCGATACGCTGCGGGCGGCATAGACGGTGGCCATTGCGGCCATGCCCGTGCGCGCCATCCGGGTCGCCGGATCGCGGCGGAAGGAGGAGTGGTCCCAGACGCCGCTGCGCACGCGCGGTTCGGCGAGCTCCAGGATCACCGCGGCGATGCCGCCGACGAACAGCGCGACGGGATTCTTGAATACACGCCAGGAAACCGAATCCGCCGCCACCAGGGCCGGCTCGCCGCGCGGCGCGCGGAAATCCACCGGGGCCGCCCCGCTGGTGATGTGCCGGAACAGCTTTTGCGTCAGCGCGGCGGGCAACGCTCCGGCGACCATGCTTTACGCAACCTCGCCATCTTCCGCCGGTTCCGTTCTTCTGCCGGTTTCTTCAGGCCGGCGCGGCCAGGGCGGCGGAGGATTTCACCATCTCCGTCTTCATCGCCTTCTGCAGCTTCTCGAAGGCACGCACCTCGATCTGGCGCACCCGCTCGCGGGAAACCCCGTATTTCTGCGACAGTTCTTCCAGGGTGGCGGGATCTTCCTGCAGGCGCCGGGCCTGGATGATGTCGCGCTCGCGTTCGGTCAGCGTGTCCAGGGCCTGGACCAGCAGATCGTGCCGATCGCCCATCTCCTCGCGTTCGGCCAGGCGCGACTCCTGGTCGGCGGTGTCGTCGGTCAGCCAGTCCTGCCATTCGCTTTCCGATTCGCTGCGCAGCGGCGCGTTGAGCGAGGCGTCCGGCCCCGACAGGCGCCGGTTCATCTCGGTCACCTCGGTTTCGGTGACGCCCAGCTGGTCGGCCAGCTTTTCGGTGTGCTCGGGCGTCAGGTCGCCTTCCTCGATGGCGCCGATGTTCGACTTGGCCTTGCGCAGGTTGAAGAACAGTTTTTTCTGCGCCGCCGTGGTGCCCATCTTCACCATCGACCAGGACCGCAGCACATATTCCTGGATGGCGGCACGGATCCACCACATCGCATAGGTCGCCAGGCGGAAACCCCTGTCGGGATCGAAGCGCTTGACCGCCTGCATCAGCCCGACATTGCCTTCGGAGACGATTTCGGAAACCGGCAGGCCATAGCCGCGATAGCCCATGGCGATCTTGGCCACCAGGCGCAGGTGGCTGGTCACCAGCTTGCGCGCGGCCTCGGGGTCTTCGTGTTCCTTCCAGGCCTTGGCGTACATGTATTCGTCTTCGGGAGTCAGCAGCGGAAACTTGCGGATCTCCGTCAGGTAGCGCGACAGGCCTGCCTCTCCCGACAGGGCGGGTAAACCACGGCTGCTCATCACTTTCCCCCTTAACTCGTACAGGGCGGTGCCGCGAAAAAAAGCGGCATCAGACTCTAACGCCTGACGGCCCCGACGGCTCAACAGATAAGCCGGCTTATGATCTTTTCAAGTTTGCGCCCGCCCGGCGGCAGGCGGTCAATATAATTAAATAAAGTCAATCACTTAAGCCACGGAGGGCCGCCACCAGCCCGGCGAAATCGGCAGGCCAGGGCGACTCGAAACGCAAGGTCCTGTGCAGGCTGGGATGTTGAAAGCCCAGCACAAGCGCGTGCAGGGCCTGGCGCGAAAAGCCGCCGATCGCGGCGAATGCCGCCTCCTCGGCGGGGTTCTTTGGCCGGGGCATGGCGCGGCTCCTGCCATACTGCGGGTCGCCCACCAGCGGGTGGCCCAGATGGGCCAGGTGCACGCGGATCTGGTGGGTCCGCCCCGTTTCCAGCCGGCATTCGATCAGGGACGCAAGAGGCCGCCCCGATTCGACAAGGTGTGCGGGGCCGAACTTCTCCAGCACGCGGTAGCGGGTGCGCGCGGTCTTGCCCCCGGCCCGCAGCACCGTCATGCGCTTTCTGTCGAACGGATTGCGCCCGATCTGGCTTTCGATCAGCCCCGACGCCTCGCGCGGGGCGCCCCAGACCACGGCATGATAGGCGCGCTCGATGGTGTGGTTGGCGAACTGCTTGGCCAGCGAGGCCATGGCGCGTTCGGTCTTGGCGGCGACCAGAAGCCCGCTGGTGTCCTTGTCCAGCCGGTGCACGATGCCCGGCCGTTCCTCGCCGCCGATGGACAGCATCCCCGGTCCGCAATGGGCGATCAGGGCATTGACCAGGGTGCCGTCGGGATTGCCCGCGGCGGGATGCACGACCAGGCCCGCCGGCTTGTCGATCACGATCAGGTCCTTGTCCTCATGGACCACGGCGAGCGGGATGTCCTGGCCCTGCGGAATCGCGGGCGCCGCCGGCGGCACACCGACCCGATAGGCCTCGCCCGGTTTGACCCGGTAATTGGCGTCTCTTATCGTCTGCCCGTCCCGGGACACTGCCCCCTGATCCAGCAATTGCTGAAGCCGCGAGCGGCTGAATTCGGGCAGCGCATGGGCAAGGAAACGGTCCAGCCGCCAGCCGGCATTGTCGCCGGCTGCTTGGACCAGATGGACATCCAGGGAGCTTTCAATGTCGGACGCGGGCGGCATGCCGCCATCCTATACTGGGCCCGTCCCTGAAAAGGAAACCACGGCCTACAAGGCCGCCAAACTGGCGGTGATCGTGCTGTCGGCGCTGATCGTGCTGGCGGTGATCGCCCTGATCGTGGGCGGCATCGCCCGGTTGTCGGGAAAGCCCTCCGCCGCCGTCCGCACCGGCGGTACCAGCTTCCAGCTTCCGCCCGGCGCGCACATCGTCAGCATGGATACCCAGCCGGGCCGGCTGATCCTTCGGGTGCGCGCCGGCCAGAGCGAGGAGATAGACATCTTCGACATCCAGAACGGCCAACTGGTGGGCCAGGTGAAGGCCAGTGTCGGCCCACCCCGCTGAACCCGGCAGCGTGGCGCTGGCAGCCGGGATTGCCGCCGCCATTCACCAACAGGCGGCCGCCGCCGGCCCACGCGAATGCTGCGGCCTGCTGGAAGGGCAGCGCGACGGCGACAGATGGCGCATCACGGCGCTTCATCCCGCGCGCAACCTGGCCACCGGCGCCGACCGGTTCGAGATCGATCCCGCCGATCATTTCGCCGCCGTGCGCGCGGCGCGCGCGCGCGGCATGCGGATCATCGGCTGCTATCATTCCCATCCGGGCGGAGAGGCGCAGCCGTCCGCCCACGACCTGGCGGGAGCGGGCCAGGACGATTTTCTGTGGCTGATCGCGGCGAACGGCGCGCTGGCGGTGTTCCTCTATCGGGGCGGGGTCTTTGGCACACTGGCGACCGGCGCCGACTGGGTGACGTCGTCGGGATAGGACCGCAGTTCGCCCTGCCGCATCAGCACGTCCCTGCCGTTGACCACGTCGACGACCCGGCCGGTTTCATCGGCGATCTCGATCTGGCGGTGGGCCAGGCTGCCCCCATGCAGCAGTTTCTCGCCCAGGATCTCGCGGCCGGCCCTGATGGCTTCGGCCCGTGCCGCGTCGGTATCGGGCAGTTCCTGGCCCTCCCTGTCGCGGCTGAGCTCGGCGCCTTCTCGGACGTGAAAAAAATACCTGGGCATGGCTCTGGAATCGCTGGGTTATTCCAGATCACAACACCTGAGGCGCGCGCCCGTTCCGGTCCGATTTTCGCCTGGCTTGCAGGTTCCGTCCCGGTGCCGTTATAAGCGCCGTCTTCCGCAAGGCACGCTCCCATCGTCTAGCGGTCAGGACGCGGCCCTCTCAAGGCTGAAACAGGGGTTCGATTCCCCTTGGGAGCGCCAAGGTCGTCTTACGTGCGCTGCAAGCGCGCTTAGGCGACCTGGCGCCACCGAGGATCGCGTAGCGATCCGAGTGGGCAGCCATTCCTCAGACCCGCATGCGCGCAAAATGAATGGCAAGCCGGCCCGCGCAACAGCGACTTGAGGACCGGCGCGGCAGGCGAATACGCCGGCCCTTCAAAACCGCCTCTGGATCGCGCTAAGCACAGTGTCTGGAAGCGCTGAACGCGGAGGGCATATGAACCGGCGTAATGTATTGGCGCAGATGGTCGCAAGCGGCGTCTCGGCGACGGCATTCGGCCCGACAGCATTCGCTGGGCACGCCAAGGCGTTTACCGGCCCGACGGCCCAGACAGTTCTCGGTCCGGTGGAAGTATCGAGATTGGGCTTTACGCTCCCGCACGAACATATTGCCGATGGGCCGAGCTTTCTTGGCAAATGG
>JBEHXB010000216.1:0-4853 GCA_048498895.1 Pseudomonadota bacterium | reverse complement strand
CAAGATCGACAGCTTCATCGAGCTGATGCGGCCCCTGGGCCTGGTGGACATCAGCCGCACCGGCGTCGCCGCCATCAGCCGCGGCCCGGAGGCGATGTAACTGAACCTCCTCCTGTCATGGTCCGCTTCATGCGGGCCATCCAGTTGGACCGAATATTGAGAGTGGAATTGGATGGCCCGGACAAGCTGGGTCATGACATAAACGAAGAAGGAAAAATGGAATGCGCGTTTATTACGATCGGGATGCCGATCTGAACCTGATCAAGAACAAGAAGGTCGCCGTCATCGGCTTCGGCAGCCAGGGCCATGCCCATGCCCAGAACATGCGCGACAGCGGCGTCAAGGACGTCGTCATCGCCGTGCGTCCCGGCGCCAGCGCCAAAAAGGCCGAAGCCGCGGGCTTCAAGGTCATGTCGGTCGCCGACGCCGCCAGGTGGGCCGATGTGATGATGATGGCCACGCCCGACGAATTGCAGGCCGACATCTGGAAGGACGAGTTGAAGAACAACATGAAGCAGGGCGCGGCGCTGCTTTTCGCCCACGGCTTCAACGTCCATTTCAAGCTGATCGAGCCGCGCCCCGACCTGGACGTGCTGATGGTCGCGCCCAAGGGCCCCGGCCACACCGTGCGCGGCGAATATCTCAAGGGCGGCGGCGTGCCCTGCCTGATCGCCGTTCACCAGGACGCTTCCGGCAACGCCCATGACCTGGGCCTGTCCTACGCTTCGGCCATCGGCGGCGGCCGCGCCGGCATCATCGAGACCAGCTTCAAGGAAGAATGCGAGACCGACCTGTTCGGCGAGCAGGTCGTCCTGTGCGGCGGCCTGGTCGAACTGATCCGCGGCGGTTTCGAGACGCTGGTGGAAGCCGGCTATGCCCCCGAAATGGCTTATTTCGAATGCCTGCACGAAGTGAAGCTGATCGTCGACCTGATCTATGAAGGCGGCATCGCCAACATGAACTACTCGATCAGCAACACCGCCGAGTATGGCGAATACGTCACCGGCCCGCGCATCATCACATCCAAGACCAAGGAAGAGATGAAGAAGGTTCTGAACGACATCCAGACCGGCAAGTTCGCCCGCGACTGGGTGCTGGAGAACAAGGCCGGCCAGGCCAGCTTCAAGGCCACCCGCGCCTTGGGCGACGCCCATCCGATCGAGGAAGTGGGCGCCAAGCTGCGCGCGATGATGCCGTGGATTTCCAAGAACAAGCTGGTCGACACCGCCAAGAACTAGGCGCTGGCCTCTTGCGTCCTGAGTGCGTCGCGCCATCGCTCGTGTACGTCTTGTACACGTCGCTCGGCGCTCCTGCTCAGGCCACAAGATGCGGCGCGCCTTAACGAGACTGTCTACCCCAAAGCCCGCGTCTCACCGGACGCGGGCTTTGTTTTTCGGACCGCGGAGTCCCGCGTTGATCCGAAGTCCTCATCCCGAACCTGCCGAAGGATGACGGACGCGCCTGTCAACCTCGCGGCCATGCTGACGTTCCGCTAGACTGCGCCGATGACGATGCGCGTGCCGGTTCCGCTTCTCCAGCGCCTGTCCAGCAGCCTGTTCACGGCTGGCGGTACGGCATGTGTGGACAAGTGCGCCGCGCCGGCCGCCAACCCCCTGACGCATCGCCCTTTCCCTTCCACCTCCGGGGGGAGGGGGGTACAAATTTTCCTCGCACAATTATATTGCGCAAGCCGTCACTCTCCCATGCCTGTCCACACGGTGATGCCATGACCACCCGCCCGCCCATTCCCAATCCGCCCTATACTGGCGGCTGCCTGTGCGGCCAGGTGCGCTATCGTCTGGATGCGCGGCCGGCCACCATGACCGCCTGCCACTGCGACGCCTGCAAGAAAATGTCGGGCGGCACCAACCTTCTGGTCATCACCGCCCCGCGCGAGAGCTTCCGGCACCTGGCGGGGGATGTGCACCGCTACCGCCGTACCGCCGATTCCGGCCGCCAGAGCGATGTCGTGCGCTGCGCCAATTGCGGCACCCGGCTGTGGCACGAGCCGCTGTCCTTTCCCATCGTGACGATCGCGGCGGGTACGCTGGACGATCCTTCCTGGGTGGTTCCGGCCTCGGAGATATGGGTGGATCGCGCCTCGTCCGCCGCGATTTTCCACAGTGACGCAACGCGGTTTCATGGCCAGCCCCCGCGCGAGGCGCAGGTCGCCGCATTCAAGTCGATTTATGGGGATGATGCGTGAGCGGGGTGGCGGCACTGGGCACGCCGCTGTCACCGGCTGCGGTGAAGGTGATGCTGCTGGGCTCGGGCGAGCTGGGCAAGGAAGTAGTGATCGAACTGCAGCGCCTGGGGGTTGAGACCATTGCCGTCGACCGCTACGCGAACGCGCCGGCGATGCAGGTCGCGCACCGCGCCCATGTGATCGACATGACCGACCCGCGGGCCCTGCGCATGGTGGTGGAGGCCGAGCGCCCCCATTTCATCGTGCCGGAGATCGAAGCCCTGGCCACCGCCGAACTGGTTGAGATCGAAAAGGCGGGGCTTGCCACCGTCATCCCCTCGGCCCGCGCCGCCCATGTCACCATGAACCGCGAGCGCATCCGGCGCCTGGCGGCGGAAGAACTGGGACTTGCCTCGTCGCCTTACGCCTTTGCCGCGTCGCTGGAGGAATTGCAGGCGGCCGCCGGGCGCATCGGATTTCCCTGCTTCGTCAAGCCGGTCATGTCGTCATCGGGCAAGGGCCAGTCGCGGCTGAAATCGCCCGACGATGTCGGCGCCGCATGGCGCAAGGCGCTTGACGCCGGGCGGGTGCGCGAGGCGCGCGTGATCGTGGAAGGCGAAATCCGCTTCGATTTCGAGATTACCCAGCTCACCGTCCGCGCGGCCGATGGAACGCATTTCTGCGAGCCCATCGGCCATTTGCAGAAGGATGGCGACTATGTGGAATCCTGGCAGCCCCAGGCGATGAGCGAGGTCGCGCGCCGCAAGGCGCACGAGATGGCGGCGGCCATTACCGGCGCGCTGGGGGGACGCGGCATCTTCGGCGTGGAACTGTTCGTGAGGGGCGACGATGTCTGGTTCTCCGAAGTCAGCGCCCGCCCGCACGACACGGGCCTGGTCACGCTGGTCAGCCAGTACCAGAGCGAGTTCGCCCTGCATGCCCGCGCCCTGCTGGGCCTGCCGGTGTCGTGCGACATGTGTGCGCCGGGCGCGTCGGCGGTGATCTATGGCGGGGTGGACGCGGGCGCGCTCAAATTCGACGGCGTGGAGCGGGCGCTCGCGGTGCCGGGCAGCGAGCTGCGCCTGTTCGGCAAGCCGCAAAGCTTCGTCAAGCGGCGCATGGGCGTGGCGCTGGCCCGCGGCAGGGATACCGACGAAGCCCGCGCCCGTGCCGCGCGGGCCGCCGCCGCCGTTCATCCCCTGCCGCTCACCCAGCCGTCGGGATGAATTGGCGCACGGGACGGATGTTCTAGGTCGGGTTCTCCAGGCTGAAGATCGCGGCGTCGTCATTGTACGAGAACAGCTCGCTGAAACGGGCCCAGCTGATCACCGTCTTCAGGGTCTCTTCCGCGGCATCCTCGGCCATATGATCTTCCAGCTCGTCCAGGAAGCGGGCGCGCGGCGCCGAATGGCTGGCGCGTTCATCCAGCACCTTCTTGATGTGCGCGCCAAGCGGTACATAGTTCTGCAGGGCGCGGGAGAAGATTTCCTTGCGCTCGTTCAGTTCGGCATCGGCGAAACGCCTTCCCATGCGGGTCAGCTTGATGTCGCCGCCTTCCACCTCCGCCAGCCGCAGCAGCTGCATCGCTTCGGCCACCGGGAACAGTTCGTCGACCTCCAGCTCCTGCTCGTAGGCCACGTCCGGCAGGTCCGCCTTGCCGTTGTAGGGCGGCGCGGCAAGCGCCTCGATAAGGCCGGAAATCTGGTTGGGCGAAACATGGGTCAGCGGCATGTCGATGCCCTGCGGCCCCACCGTCTGCGTGGCCCGCATGCGCTCCACCCGCCGCGCCGTCATCTCGACATAGATGCGGTCGACGTAATCCTCGAAGTCCGGGCTGGTGCGGTCGCGCGGCTGGGGCAGGTCGATCTTCAGCTCCGACGCGACCCGGCCGGGGTTGGACGAGAACATCAGGACGCGGTCGCACATCTGCACCGCCTCCTCGATATTGTGCGTGACCAGGATGATGCCCTTGATCGGAAGCTGCTTCTTGCCCCACAGCTCGATCAGGTCCGTGCGCAGGTTCTCGGCGGTCAGCACATCCAGCGCGCTGAACGGCTCGTCCATCAGCAGGATGTTGGGATGAACCACCATGGCGCGGGCAAATCCCACGCGCTGGCGCATGCCGCCCGACAGCTCGCGCGGATAGGCGCTCTCATAGCCGTCCAGGCCGATCAGGTCGATCGCGGCAAGCGAGCGGGTCCGGATCTCCTGTTGCGGCAGGCCCTGCGCCTCCAGTCCCAGCTGCACATTCTCCAGCACCGTCATCCATGGAAACAGCGCAAAGCTCTGGAACACCATTGCCACGCCCTGTGCCGGGCCTTCGATCGGCGCGCCCATATAGGTCAGCGTGCCGCCCTGCGGCCGCGCCAGTCCGGCAATCAGGCGCAACAGCGTCGACTTGCCCGAACCCGAGCGCCCCAGAAGCCCCACGATTTCGCCTTCCCGAAGCGTCAGGTTGACGTCTTCGAGTACCAGCAATTCCTCGTTGCCGCCGCGCGGAAAGGTGCGGCGCACATGTTCGACATTCAGAAGATCGGTCATCTGGTCCTCACGTCAGCCTGAACTTGCGCTCCGCATACCAGTAGAGCGGCCGCCATAAGAGACGGTTCACCACAACCACAAAGAGGCTCATGATGGCCGTTCCCAGGACCACGCCGCGGAAGTCTCC
>JBEHXB010000215.1:0-4884 GCA_048498895.1 Pseudomonadota bacterium | reverse complement strand
TGCACCACCACCATGTTGCCGTGGAACGGTTCGATGGTGACGAAAAATTTCTTCCCATTGAAGTCGCCGATGGCGGATTCGCCGGAGCCGCCGCCCGGCCAGGGCGCATCCTTGCCGGATGTCAGCCGCACGCGGTCCCATTTGCCATGGTGCAGCATGTGCGCGTATGTGCCCGAATAGCCGGAAGTGATGACATCGTCATGGCCGTCGCCATCCCAGTCGGCGATGGTCAGGCCGTGCACGACGCCGTGGTTTTCCAGGGTGACGGTTTCGCGTTTCCAGTTGTCGTCGGGGCGGTAGACATAGAGCGGCGTCACATTGCGGTCGGGATCGGGAAAGCCGGTGGCGGTGCCCGCCAGGATCGGCGCGACGATGATCGCCAGTTTTCCGTTGCCTTCCACATCGGCAAAGCGCACCCGGTGGGTCGTCGGCACATTGTCGATCACCCGCTGGATTTTCCACGGCCGGGCGGGATCGCCGTCATGGTGCAGGATGGCAATGGCGCCGGTATCCTTGTGAGGATCGGTGTTGAAGTGATAGGCGAGCACGATCTCGGGCACGCCGTCGCCGTCGATGTCAGCGGCGTCCAGATATACAGGCTTGGGCGCGTCCTTTTCGCTGACGACCAGGTGCGGTGTCCATGCCGGATTCTCGTACCAGTAGATCGCCTCCCCGCTCAATCCCAGCGCGACCACGTCGGGCTTGCCGTCATGGTTGAAGTCGGCGACGGCGGCGGAATAGCCGCCGGTGATGTCCTTTGCGATGGCGTGGATGCTGAAAGGCGCGGTGATGGGCGGCGGGCCGTCCTGCGCCAGCGCGGGCGCCGCGGCGAGCATCAGGAGCACGGCAAGGGTCAGGCGCATGGCGTTTTCCGTCTTGTTCCGGAGGACGCTAGCGCAATCGCGACCCGGCGCAAACTCGGCTCCGCCTTCCCGCGGCGTGCGGTGTCTCAAATGGGGGCCGCGGAGAGGCTCTGATCAGGCCGCGTCGGAGACCACGCGGTTGCGGCCGCTGCGTTTGGCCCGGTAGAGGGCCTGGTCGGCGCGGTGCAGCAGTGCCTCGGCGCTGTCGGATGCGCCCTCATAGCGGGCGATGCCGATGGAGATGGTGATGTTCAGCTGGTGCGGGGCGCGGCTGATGATGACCGGGTTGGCCTCGATCGACTGGCGCAGGCGCTCGGCGATGTTGGTGGCGAACGCGATGTCGGTATCCGGCATGGCAACCACGAATTCCTCTCCGCCATAGCGGCAGGCCAGGTCGATGCCGCGCACATTGGCGGAAATCCGGCCGGCGAATTCCTTCAGCACCTCGTCACCGATGTCGTGGCCATAGGTGTCGTTGACCTGCTTGAAGAAGTCGATGTCCATGATCACGAACGCCAGCGGGCGGCCGTGGCGCCGGGCATTGGCCATCAGCGCATCCAGGTGGCGGCCCATGTAGCGGCGGTTGTGCAGCCCGGTGAGCTGGTCGGTGATCGCCATTTCCAGGCTGAGCTGTACATTGTGGCGCAGCCGGTCGGCATAGCATTTCTTGCGCAACTGGGTGCGAACGCGCGCCACCAGCTCGTTCTTGTCCACCGGCCGGGTGAGATAGTCGTTGACGCCCATCTCCAGCGCCTGGGTGAGTTTGCGGCGGTCGCCGTCGGACACGACCACAAGGATCGGCACATGGCGGCCCTCGGGCAGGGAGCGCAGTTGCGAGCACAGGCGCAGGCCGTCAAAGCCGCGCATGCCCAGCGACACCACGATCAGGTCGTAATCGCCGCCCTTCACGCGCACCAGCGCTTCCTCGAAGGTGTCGGCCGAAGAAACCCGGTGCGACGGCTGGAGAGCGGCCGTGAACCAGCCCACCGATTCGGCGCGGTCCTCGATCACCAGGATACGGCCGGACAGATTGTTTTCCACCAGCGTCTCGGCCGGGTCGACCAGCCCCATGCCCTGACCGGTGGTTTCGCGCATGCGAAGTTCGTCGGTCATCAGTTTCAGGCGCACCAGCGAGCGCACGCGGGCAAACAGCGCCGAATCGTCCACCGGCTTGGTCAGGAAATCGTCGGCGCCCGCCTCAAGCCCCGCCACGCGGTCGGAGGACTGATCCAGCGCGGTGACCATCACCACGGGCACATGGGCGGTCCTGGGATCGGCCTTGATGCGGCGGCAGACCTCGAACCCGTCCATGCCGGGCATCATCACGTCCAGAAGCACGATGTCGGGGACCTGTTCGGACATGCGGGTCAGGCATTCCTGCCCGTTGAACGCGGTGACGACCTCGAAATACTCGGCCGTCAGCTTGGCTTCCAGCAGCTTGACGTTGGACAGAATATCGTCGACGACAAGAACCCGCGCTGTCATCGGTCTATCCGATGAAACGGCGCACGGTGTCCAGGAAGCTGGTAACCGAAATGGGCTTTGAGATATAGGCTTCGCAACCGCCCTGACGGATGACTTCCTCGTCGCCCTTCATGGCGAAGGCGGTGACGGCGACCACCGGAATGGCCTTGAGCGAGTCGTCCTCCTTGAGCCACTTGGTGACTTCCAGGCCCGACACTTCCGGCAGCTGGATGTCCATCAGGATCAGGTCCGGATGGTGTTCGCGGGCGATGTCCAGCGCCTCCATGCCGTCCTTGGTCTGCAGGATGTTGTAGCCATGCGCGTCCAGCAGATCGTGAAAGAGCTTCATGTTGAGCTCGTTGTCTTCCACGATCAGAACCGTCTTGGTCTTGGCGTCCATGACTTTGTGCTCCGGCGTGGCTCCCCCTGCCCGCGGCGCGCCGCTCGCGCCACTTTTCCAGCGCCTGCAGGGGCTTCTGGCTGTTGTGGAGTATTAGGGCAGATGTCTTAACGCTCCCTTGACGCTGGTCCCGCGGCCGGATCGAGGGATGGCCGTCAACTCCTTGTCCCGGCTGGAATTTAGCGTCCTGGTTCCATCCGGAAGAGATTGGGCACCCGCCCCGGTCGCCGCTATAGTCCTGCCATGACCCTGGAGCGCGCCGAGATTCTCTGCCTGGAGGGCCTGGGCTGGCTGGCCGGGGACGAAGACGCCCTGACCCGCTTCCTGTCCATTTCCGGCGCCGACATCGCCGCCCTGCGCCAGGCCGCGGAAAACCGCGACACGCTGCTGGCGGTTGTCGAATTCCTTCTGACCCACGAAGACCTCATGCTGCGCTTCTGCGAGGAGAGCGGGGCCGCGCCCCAGGCGCTGCATCAGGCGCGCCATGTACTGGCGGGGCCGGCCCGCGAGGAGGCCTGATGCGCATCGGTATCGACCTGGGCGGCACCAAGACAGAACTGCTGGCCATGGCGACCGGCGGCGCGGTGTTGTGGCGCAGGCGCATCCCTACGCCGCGCGACTTCGACCAGACGGTCGCGGGGCTGGCATCGCTGGTGGCGGAGGCCGAGATTCACCTGGGGCAGCGCGGCAGCGTCGGGGTGGCCATCCCCGGCTGCGAGACGCCGGACGGCACGATCAAGAACGCCAACTCCACCTGGCTGAACGGCCGTCATCTGCGCGCGGGCCTGGAACTGGCGCTGAATCGCCCGGTGCGGCTGGCCAATGACGCCAACTGCTTTGCGCTGTCGGAAGCGCATGACGGCGCGGGGGCGGGCGCGGCGACGGTGTTCGGCGTGATCGCCGGCACGGGCGTGGGCGGCGGCCTGGTGGTCGACGGCAGAATCCTGGGCGGGGCGCATGGCGTGGGCGGCGAATGGGGACATATTCCCCTGCCCTGGCCCACCACCGACGAGATCCTGAACGCGCCGCCCTGCTATTGCGGCAAGCGCGGCTGCATCGAGGTGTGGTGCAGCGGCCCGGGCCTGGCGGGCGATCTGCACCGCGTGACGGGCGCGACAATGCCGGCCGAGAATATCGCTGCGTCCCAGGGGCGCGAGGAGATGGCGGCCATGGACCGTCTTGTCGACCGCCTGGCGCGCGGGCTGGCGGTGGTGGCCAACATCGTCGATCCCGATGTGTTCGTGCTGGGCGGCGGGCTGTCGAACGTGCCGCGGCTCACCCGCGATCTGCCGGCTCTTGTCGAACAGTATGCCTTCACCCTGGGTGCGCCGCCGAAGATCGTCAGGAACACGCATGGCGACGCCAGCGGAGTGCGCGGCGCGGCATGGTTGTGGCCGGAGAACACATGACCGGCCGGTGTTCGCGCCCCGTCCCCCGTTCCGCCGTTCCGGCCCGCGGCTGCGCTCCATGGCCGGCATAGAGAGCTGGCCCGGCTTCTGCCGGGATTGCCTGTCAGACGCCCAGCCTGATGAGCCGTGTGGCGCCTGCGGTTCCACGCGCATCCTGGCCCATCCCGAACTGGAAAAGCTGGCCATCGCGCACCTGGACTGCGACGCCTTCTATGCCGCCATCGAAAAGCGCGACGATCCTTCGCTGAGGGACAGGCCGCTGATCGTGGGCGGCGAGGTGCGCGGCGTCGTCTCCACCTGCTGCTACATCGCGCGCAGATATGGCGTGCGCTCGGCCATGCCGATGTTCCAGGCCAGGAAGCTGTGTCCGCAGGCGGTGGTGGTCAGGCCGCGCCATTCCCACTATGCCGCGGTGGCGCGGCAGATACGCGAAATGATGCAGGCGCTGACGCCGCTGGTGGAACCGCTGTCGCTGGACGAAGCCTATCTGGACCTGTCGGGCACTGACCGCATCCATCACATGACCCCGGCACGCACCATGGCCAGGCTGGCGTCGCGCATCGAAAAGGAGATCGGCATCACCGTGTCAGTGGGCCTGTCCTGCAACAAGTTTTTGGCCAAGCTGGCCTCGGACCTGGACAAGCCGCGTGGCTTCGCGGTGATCGGCGCGGCCGAGGCCCGGTCCTTCCTGCGCGACAAGCCTGTGGGCATGATCCGCGGCGCGGGCAAGGCGACCGAAGCACGCCTG
>JBEHXB010000214.1:0-4901 GCA_048498895.1 Pseudomonadota bacterium | reverse complement strand
GAGAACGGGCATAAGCGCCCGGGCCGACGCGAAATCGGTGTATGATTCCGATCAAATGGATCCGAACGCGCATCTCCGGGTCCATGCCGGCCAGACCGAAAGACATGCAGGCCGCCAATGGAGGAAACAATGGCACAAGACCAGGTCAAGCCGGGCGGACCCGATCTCACGCAGGGCCTTTCGCTCGGCGAGCTTGCCGATGGCGACAAACTCCTGGGCCATGTCGGGGACGAGGAGGTTCTTCTGGTGCGCCGCGGCGCGGAGATCTTCGCGGTGGGGGCTCACTGCACGCACTATCACGGCCCACTTGCCGACGGCCTGGTGGTTGGCGACACCGTACGCTGCCCCTGGCATCACGCCTGCTTTGACTTGCGCACCGGTGAAGCTGTGCGCGCGCCGGCTTTCGATCCGCTCGCGTGCTGGTCCGTCGAGAAGCGCGAGGGCAGGATATTCGTCCGGTCGAAGCGTGCAGCGCCGCAATCGATGACCACTGGCGAGCGCGCGAGCCCGGCACCGCAGAAAATCGTCATTGTTGGTGGAGGTGCCGCCGGCTTCGCCGCCGCCGAGATGCTGCGACGCAGGCAATACAAGGGAAGCATCGTCATGCTGAGCGCAGACACCGCCTCCCCTGTCGACCGGCCAAACCTCTCCAAGGATTACCTTGCCGGCAGCGCACCCGAGGACTGGGTCCCGCTGCGCCCCGACAGTTACTTTCCCGATAGCGGAATTGAACTGCGGCTTGGGGCGAACGTCACCGCCATCGATGCAGCTTCGCGGGACGTCACGCTCGCCGACGGAAGCAGGATTCCGTGCGACCGGCTGCTGCTGGCGACGGGAGCCGAGCCGGTGCGCCTCTCGCTTCCAGGCATCGATCAGCCGCATGTGTGCACGCTGCGCTCACTGGCCGACAGCCGGGCGATCATCGAACACGCCAGGACGGCGCGGCGTGCAGTCGTGCTGGGGGCGAGTTTTATCGGACTGGAGGTCGCAGCTTCCCTGCGCGCGCGCGGTATCGAGGTTCACGTGGTGGCGCCTGAAAAACTGCCAATGGAGCGCGTCCTGGGTCCGCAGATGGGTGAATTCATCCGTGCGCTCCACCAGGAGCATGGCGTCATTTTCCACCTGGAGGACGTGGCGAATGCCATTGTGGAACGGGAAGTAAGGCTCAGGAGCGGAGCAACGCTTCAGGCTGACCTCGTGGTCGTCGGCGTCGGCGTGCGCCCGCGGACATCGCTCGCCGAAAAAGCCGGACTCAAGATCGATCGCGGGGTCGCGGTGGATGCCTATCTCGAAACAAGCGCACCGGGAATATTCGCTGCCGGTGACATTGCGCGCTGGCCCGATCCGCACAGCGGCGAGTCCATCAGGGTGGAGCACTGGGTGGTTGCCGAACGCCAAGGCCAGACGGCCGCCCTCAACATGCTGGGGTTCCGGGAAAAATTTACGGCCGTCCCGTTCTTCTGGAGCCAGCACTATGATGTTCCCATCAACTATGTCGGCCATGCCGAAAAATGGGACGAGCTCACGATCGAGGGCGACATCGCCGGAAAGGACTGTCTCCTGCGGTTCAAGCGCGATGGCCGGGTACTGGCCGCCGCCTCGATATTCCGCGATATCGCGAACCTTCAGGCCGAGCTGGCGATGGAAACCGACCGGCAATCATAGGAGGCCAAAGGCCCGAGACGCGGCCAACACCCCGATCCCTTCGGATCGCCGCTTCACGCCATTTCGATCTTGAATATCCAGCCGGCATGCGGACTGTCGCCGTTGGGCCAGCCCGGATGGATGCCGGCATCGCAGCTGATCAGCGCGCCGTTGTGGAATTCCAGTCCATGCGGATCGCAGCTTCCCGGCACGAAATCATAGGTGCCGATCACATTGCCGGTCCTGCCGTCATATTTCACCAGGCCGGGCCGCCCCTGCTTGTAGCTCTTGCTGTCGTTTCCGGTGACCTGCCAGATATTGCCGTCGGCATCGAAGGTCATATCGTGCCAGCGCGGCTTCTCCGCCGTGGCATGGATGGGGATGGCGACTTCCGGCTGCCAGCTCTTCGGATCGACGCGCAGCAAAAGACGTGGACGGTTGGCGACGATCCACAGCTTGCCCTGGTGCCATTGGGCGCCGTGACTGCCGCCGCCATCCTGTCCGGGCAGGCCCAGCGGGATCTGGCGGTGACTGATCTGCCGCCCGTTCATGTCGTGCTGGAAACAGCCCTGCGGTTCCTGATTGGCCATCATCCACACACAGCCATCGCCATAGGCCATGCCCGATGTGTTGCGCGAATTGGTCTGGACCGTCTTCAGCAGCTTGCCGTTCCAGTCCACCAGCCAGGCGGCTTCGTGCAGATCTTGCGGTTCGGGCAGGTGGTATTCCTGCGCGGCGCGGCCGGACAGTTTCTGCTGGCCCAGCCAGAGCCCGTCGGGCGATACCGCCAGGGCGTTGACATAACCGGGCGGCGCCTTGAACAGGCGCGTGGTCTTGACCATTCCATGTGGAATGGCCTGGCGCTGCGGGCCATATGTGAGGCGCTTGCCCGTCTGGGCCGCTGCGGGAACGGCCGCCATGACGGCGGCGCCCAGGCTGAACCCCAGAAGCGATCTGCGGTTGGCAGTGTCCATGTCTTTCCCCTGTATTTTTCGTGACCCGTCGGGTTTTACGGATGCTGCGCCAGACTTGCGGTTTTTCAAAACCGCCACCCCCCGCCCAATCTCATCCGGTGAGTTTGCGGCAGCGCAGGCGCTTGCTGCAAAGCAAAAGGGTTGGCTGGAGCGTCGGCGGGTGGGAGGGAAGGGGCATCCGCCCCCTCCCCCTGCACTTATGTGGCCCAATCGTTCCTGATGCGCAGGACGATGCGGATGGAGATGGCGACGATGGAAAAACCCAGAGTCGCAACGCCGATATTGGTGAAGATATCCGCCAGCGACATGCCGACGGCGGGAATGGCATCCAGCGTCCTGGCGCCCAGGAGGAGCACCACCGTGACCAGGTAAAGCCGCATATTTTCTTCGGGCGTATTGCAGATGGCTGTGATGCCGCCCAGTACCAGCAGGACGACCGTGGCCTGGGGGATGGCGATAAAGGCAGCGATGATTGCAACCAGAATGGCAAGGGCGCGTGACAATGCACAAAGCTTTTCCAAATGCTCCTCCTCCAATTGTTGTTGCAGACCTCAACCAATGTTGACGCGCGAATATAGGCCTCAAAATCGGGGGCCGATATTTGGACTGCTCGGGAATAGGGCCGGTGGCGGCGACTTATCCACAGCGATGCAGGCGGGCTTGGCCGGCCTGGCACTCCGTCAGATGGGCAGGTCGTCTAGGGCTTGCGGCCGCGCCAGCGCGAAATCGTCTCTTCCAGCCTGGGCCGGTCCATGTTTGGCCTGGCCCAGCGATCCATGAAGCGTACCTGACAGCTGCCCGGCAGCCAGGCCTCGGCCAGTTCGTTCAGCTTGATGCGCATCGGCATGGGGATGCCGCAGCCCAGAACGATGGCTTCACGGTCCGCCAGCAGCGGCAGATACTCAAGAATGCCGAATGTGCTGTCATGCGCATTGGCCCGCATCACCTTCTGGTCGCTTTCGGTTGCCAGCCGCATGGCCAGCAGCGTGCTGCACTGGGAAAGCACGGTTGGGTCCAGTTCCGACGGCCGCTGGGTCAACAGCGCCAGCGAGATGCCGTATTTGCGGCCTTCCTTGGCGATGCGCGACAGCGACTGACGCGTGGGCAGAAAGCCCCGCCGGTCGTCCGCGGGGATGTAGCGATGGGCCTCCTCGCAGACCAGCAGCACCGGAAGGCCGCCATCGCTCCACACCGCAAGGTCGAAGGTCAGGCGCGAGATCAGCAGGATGACGACGTCAAGGATTTCCTCCGGCACGGTCGACAGCTCGATCACGGTGATCGGCTTTCCGTCATTGGGCACGCGGTAAAGCTGGGACAACAGATTGACCATCGTGTCTTCCATGTTCGGATTGCCGAACATGAAGCTGAACCGCGGATCGCTGGCCAGCGCCTCGATGCGCAGCTTCAGCCTGCGGTAGGCCAGGGTCGGATAGGGCCGTTCCAGCTTGCCCAGCTGTTCGTCGATATAGGCGATCAGGTCCGACAGGCGGAACGGGGTGGGGCTGTCGACGGTGCCTGTGGCGTTGTCCAGCGGCCGGTTGCGCAGCCTGCCGGCCGCCGCGTCGGCATAACGCCGCTTGGCGACCACGATGGCGTCACACAATATCTCACACTGCGCGTCGTTATGATCGTCGGCGCTGGTCAACACCGAACGCAGCTCCTGAAAGTTCAGCAGCCAGAAGGGCAGATACAGGTTGCCGGGGCGGAACACCTCGGCCTTGGCGCCGAAAGCCCGGTGATATTCGCCATGCATGTCCAGCACGATGACATGAGCATACTGATGCCGCTCCAATGCCCGGTGCAGAATGCAGGCCAGCGCGCTGGACTTGCCGCAGCCGGTGGTGCCCACGATGGCAAAATGCTTGGAAAACAGCTCGTCGGCCAGCAGGTTGGCCGGCACGGACGGGTCCTGATACAGCGTCCCTACCTCAAGCGCCGCGGCGCAGCCTTGGCTGTAGACCACGGCAAGATCCTCGCGGGTGGCCGGGAAGGCATCGTCCCCTATGGACGGAAAATGCGCCACGCCGCGCGTGAAGGACATCGCCTGGCCATCATGGACCAGCTCGCCGACCTGAATGATCTCGACGACGACCGTCTCCACACCCGGACGCCGGCCGATCTGGCGCAGCGCCGAGATGATTCCAATCACGTTGGCAGTGCGGCTACGAATCTTGGCCAGCGACCCGATCTCGGCACGCGGCGGGGCCTGGCCGGCAGGGGCGGGATCCAGTTCGATCGTGATGACGGCGCCGGTGACGGCGGTGACCCGACCGATCTTCTGCT
>JBEHXB010000213.1:0-4908 GCA_048498895.1 Pseudomonadota bacterium | reverse complement strand
GGCCAGCCTGGCGGTGCTGGTGGCGCCCGATGTGCCGGCTGTGCTCATCGAGCTGGGCTATCTGTCCAATCGGGGCGATGCGGCACAGATGAACAACCAATCCTGGCGCGCCCGCGTGGCGGGGGCGATCGCGGACGCGGTG
The DNA here is from genome assembly GCA_048498895.1 of Pseudomonadota bacterium. Classification (GTDB taxonomy): domain Bacteria; phylum Pseudomonadota; class Alphaproteobacteria; order Micropepsales; family Micropepsaceae; genus Rhizomicrobium. Next base: position 4,766 of record JBEHXB010000213.1, on the reverse strand, counting down.
GACAGCCATTTCGTCGTGCCGACGCGCCAGGCAGCCCGCCAACCATGACCGGTGGGGTCGCAATGATGCCGCAATCCCCGCGCCATGCGCGGAACTTCGGGCAGAAACCGGCGACGGGGTTGCCCTTTTCGCCTTCATTGTCTTTCCAACGACAAGCGCGGCAATTATAAGTTGCACGTCCCGATGCAGATTGCGATTTGATGCTTTCCCGTCTTATGAAATGGTTCGGTCTTACGATGGCCGCGCTCGCCGTCGTCGCGATCGGCGCGCTGGCTGTCTATCTGATCGCCATCACCCGCGACCTGCCCAGCGTACAGACGCTGAAGAACTATGCCCCCCCCATCACGACCCGGGTTTACGCCGGTAATGGCACGGTGCTGGGCGAATATGCCCGCCAGCGGCGCATCTTCATTCCCGCCGCCTTCATTCCCAAGCTGGTGAAGCAGGCCTTCACCAGCGCCGAGGACCGCAATTTCTACAATCATCCGGGTATCGACCCCTCCGGCATTCTGCGCGCGGCGATAAAGGATGTGGGGCTTGTCCTGCAGGGCCGCCGGCCACAGGGCGCCTCCACCATCACCCAGCAGGTGGCGCGCAATTTCCTGCTCAATTCCGACGTCAAGTTCAGCCGCAAGATCCGCGAGGCGATCCTGGCGGTGCGCATCGACGCCACCTATCCCAAGGAGAAGATCCTCGAACTCTATTTGAACGAGATCTATCTGGGCGAGAACTGCTATGGCATCGGCGCGGCGTCGCTGAACTATTTCGGCAAGTCGCTGGACGAGCTGGACGTCGCCGAGGTCGCGTTCCTGGCGGCGCTGCCCAAGGGACCGGCCAACTACGATCCGCGCCGCTATCACGCCGCCGCCGTCACCCGCCGCAACTGGGTGATCGACCAGATGGCGGACAATGGCTACATCAGCGATGCGCAGGCCGATGCGGCCAAGGCCGAGCCGCTGGTCACCCAGACCCGCCCCCTGGGCAGCCAGGCCGCCGACGTCGCCTATTATGTCGAGGAAGTGCGGCGGCTTCTGATCAACAAATATCATTATGACGGCCTCTACGATTCCGGGCTGCAGGTGCGCGCCTCTCTCGATACGCGCCTGCAGAACTTTGCCGTCAGCGCCCTGCGCGCCGGTCTGGTGCGCTATGACCGCCGTCACGGCTGGCGCGGCGCCAAGCTGCACACCGACATCAATGCCGACTGGAAAAGCGCGCTTGCCAAGCTGGCCAGCGATCCCGGTCATCAGTCGGGTATCAAGACCTGGCGGCTGGCGGCGGTGCTGGGCTACGCCGGCAAGAGCGCGACCATCGGCTTTGCCGACGGCACCACCGGGTCGATCAGCTATGACGGCTACAAGTGGGCCAAGCCCGAACTGCCGAACCAGCGCTGGGGCGCCACGCCCACGCGGCCGGACCAGGTGGTCAAGGCGGGAGACGTCGTCTTTGTCGAGCCGCTCGATCCCAAGGACGGCGCCAAGCCCGGCGAATACGGCCTGCGCCAGATTCCGGAGATCAACGGCGCCATCGTGGCCATGGACCCGCATACCGGTCGCGTGCTGGCGCTGTCGGGCGGCTTCTCCTATGCCTCGTCCCAGTTCGACCGCGCCATGCAGGCGATGCGCCAGCCGGGTTCCTCCTTCAAGCCCTTCGTCTATGCCGCGGCGCTGGACGATGGCTATACCCCCGCAAGCAAGGTGCTGGATGCGCCTTTCGTGATGGACATGGGACCGGGCCAGGGCGTGTGGCGGCCGGAGAATTTCGAGCATGAATTCCTGGGTGAGACCACGCTGCGCCGGGGCATTGAGCTGTCGCGCAATGTGATGACCGTGCGCCTGGCAGCCCAGATCGGCATGGACAAGGTCGTGCCGCTGGCCGTTCGTTTCGGCGTCTATGACAAGATGTCGCCCTATCTGTCCAACTCGCTGGGGGCGGCCGAAACCACGCTGCTGCGCATGGTCACCGGCTATTCCGAATTCGTGAATGGCGGCAAGAAAGTCGAGCCGTCATTGATCGACCGCATCCAGGATCGGAACGGCAGGACCATCTGGCGCCATGACATGCGCAACTGCGAAGGCTGCAACGACCCCAGCTGGCATGGCCAGGAGGAGCCGCTGCTCGCCGACACCCGGCCCCAGATCATCGATCCCAGGACCGCCTACCAGATTGTCTCCATGCTGGAAGGCGTGGTGCTGCGCGGCACCGGCCGCACGGTGCAGGCGGTGGGCAAGCCGGTGGCAGGCAAGACCGGCACCTCGTCGGATTCGAAGGATACCTGGTTCGTGGGCTTTTCGCCCGACCTGGCGGCCGGCGTCTATATCGGCTTCGACAATCCGCGTACCCTTGGAAAATACGTCAATGGCACGGACGAGCAGGGCGCCACCGTGGCCGCACCGATCTTCCGCGACTTCATGAAGGATGCGCTGGCCGACCAGCCCGCCATTCCCTTCCGCGTCGCCCCCGGCATCGAGGAAGTCTCGATCGACTATCACACCGGCAGCCCTGTCCCGCCGGGTACCCCTGGGTCGATCATGGAAGCCTTCAAGGCGGGCAGCGCCCCAGGCGAGGGCGGAGCGTCGGGCCCAATGGATGACATGGCCCAGGTCTCCAGCCCCGGCCAGCCCAATCCCAATACGCCGCCGCCTGTCGCGGTGGATCAGGGAACCGGTGGACTCTATTAGCGGTTTCGATTAACCAGCCCCTCCCATGCGCCCCGAAATCGAACGTACCGCCACAGACATCGAGCAGGCCATTGCCCTGCTGAGGAGGCATCTTTGACTGGGATGCCGCTAGCCGCCGCCTGGACGAACTGAACGCCAAGGCCGAAGACCCTTCGCTCTGGAACGACTCGCAGGCCGCGCAGAAGCTGATGCGCGAACGCCAGAAGCTGGAAAGCGCCATTTCGTCGGTCTCCAGGATGCAGAACGACCTGGCGGACGCGAAGGGCCTGATCGAGATGGCCGAGGCGGAGAATGACGCGGCCATGGTGGCCGATGCGGAAGCCTCGCTGAAGGAATTGGGCAGGCGCGCCGAGCAGATGCGCCTTCAGTCCATGCTGTCAGGCGAAGCGGACGGCAACGACGCCTATCTGGAAATCCATGCCGGCGCGGGCGGCACCGAGAGCCAGGACTGGGCCCAGATGCTGTTTCGCATGTACACGCGCTGGGCCGAGAACCACGGCTACAAGCTGCAGCTGATCGAGGAGAGTGAAGGCGAGGGCGGCGGGCTGAAATCGGCCACGCTGCTGGTCAAGGGCGAGAATGCCTATGGCTGGCTGAAAACCGAGGCGGGCGTGCACCGCCTGGTCCGCATCTCGCCCTTCGACGCCAATGCGCGGCGCCACACCTCTTTCTCGTCGGTGACGGTCTATCCGGTGATTGACCAGTCCATCGACATCGAGATTCCGGAAAAGGATGTGCGCATTGACGTCTATCGCGCCTCCGGCGCCGGCGGTCAGCACGTCAACAAGACCGAAAGCGCGGTGCGTATCACGCACCTGCCTACCGGCATCGCGGTCGCCTCGCAAAGCGAGCGCAGCCAGCACCAGAACCGCGCCATCTGCTGGGACATGCTGCGCTCGCGGCTTTACGAGATCGAACTGGAGCGCAAGAAGGCCGAGACCGGCGCCTTCATCGGCGAGAAGGCGGACATCGGCTGGGGTCACCAGATCCGCTCTTACGTCCTGCAGCCCTACCAGCTGGTGAAGGACCTGCGCACGGGCGTCGAAAGCCGGGTGCCGCAGGATGTGCTGGATGGTGGCCTGGATGACTTCATGGCCGCGGCCCTGGCGCAGGAAGTCGGCGGCAAGCCGCGCGAGACGATCGAGGATCTGGAATAGGCCCTGTGTCTATTGGCCTTGCGGCGCGGGCGCGAATGTTTTTTTCGGCGAAGGAAGCTCAGCCGGCCTGGCCCAGCGGCGACAGGCTGGCGCCGGGCATCAGCGGGCTGACGGATGCGGCCGGACGGGCCGGTTCGGAGGAATGGCGCGACGGCTCGTCCAGCGGATTGTCCGAATGGCGGCAATTGCCCTCGAAGAAGGCGCCCGATTCCACCGCGATGGCTTCATGCAGGATGTCGCCTTCCACGCGGCTGGTAGAGGCCAGCAGGATCTTGCGGGCATTTATGCGGCCAACCACTTTGCCGCGCACGGTGACGTCTTCGGCATAGATTTCGCCGCGGATTTCGGCCTTCTCGCCGATGACCAGCCCGGCGCTGCGCACATCGCCTTCCACCCGTCCGTCCACCTGGATGTCGCCGGCGGAGGAGAGGGTACCGTTCACCACAAGGTCGGCGCTGATGATGGAAGGCGCCGCCGTTCCCCGCGGGTTGCGCTTGGGACCCGGCTGCGGCTGTTGCGGCAGGGGAACAGGGGACGCGTCCTTTGTCTTGCTAGAGAACATGGCGGCCAGCCTCTATGAAGTTGTTCGGGTTCTTCACGACGTTGTCGTACCAGACTTCGTAATGCACATGCGGGCCGGTGCTGCGCCCGGTGGAGCCCACGCGTCCGATCGCGGCGCCCTTGGCGACCTTCATGCCCGCCCTGACGGTGATCTTCGACAGGTGGCCGTAGCGCGTGTGGATGCCGAAGCCGTGATCGATTTCCACCATGTTGCCGTAGCCGCCACGATTGCCGGCGAACACCACCGTGCCGGGCGCGGTGGCATGCACCGCCGAGCCCCAGGGCCCGGCGAAGTCGATGCCCGGATGGAAGGCATAGCGGCCGCTGAAGGGGTCCAGCCGCACGCCAAAGCCGCTGGTACGGTCGA
>JBEHXB010000212.1:0-4943 GCA_048498895.1 Pseudomonadota bacterium | reverse complement strand
GGTGATCGCTGCCGTCAGCGACGTCTTGCCATGGTCCACATGACCAATCGTCCCAATGTTGCAGTGCGGCTTCGTACGCTCAAACTTCGCTTTCGCCATTGTTGTTCTCCGTAAATCCTGATCGTTGATTAGGCGTACTTCGCCTTGACTTCGTCCGCGATCGCCTGCGGCACCTGCTCATAGTGATCGAACTGCATCGAATACTGGGCGCGCCCCTGGGACATGGAGCGCAGCGTATTGATGTAGCCAAACATGTTGGCCAGCGGGACCATGGCGGTGACGACCTGGGCATTACCGCGGGAGTCGGTGCCTTGCACCTGGCCGCGGCGGCTGTTGAGGTCGCCAATCACGCCGCCCAGAAAATCCTCGGGCGTCACGACTTCGACCTTCATGATCGGTTCCAGCAGCTTGACCGCGCCCTTTGTCGCCAGTTCGCGGAAAGCCGCGCGGGCGGCGATATCGAACGTCAGCGCGTTGGAGTCGACTTCGTGGTACTTGCCGTCGACCAGCTTGGCCTTGAAATCGATAACCGGGAAGCCGGCCAGCAGGCCGGATTCCTTCTGGGCGCGCAGGCCTTTTTCCACCGCCGGAATGAATTCCTTCGGCACCGCACCGCCAACCACTTCATTCTCGAACACAAAGCCTTCGCCGGGCTGCAGCGGTTCGAACTCGATGGTGACTTCGGCAAACTGGCCCGAGCCGCCGGTCTGCTTCTTGTGCGTATACTTGACTGAGACCGGCCGGGAAAGAGTCTCGCGATAGGCGACCTGCGGAGCGCCGACATTGGCGTCAACCTTGTAGGTACGCCTGAGAATATCGACCTTGATGTCCAGATGAAGCTCGCCCATGCCCTTGAGGATGGTCTGGCCGCTTTCGACGTCCGTCGACACGCGGAAGGACGGATCCTCCTGCGCCAAGCGCACCAGGGCCATGCCCATCTTTTCCTGGTCGGCCTTCGTTTTCGGCTCGATGGCGACCTCAATCACCGGATCGGGGAATTCCATCCGCTCCAGGATCACCGGATTGTTGGGATCGCACAGGGTCTCGCCGGTAGTGGTGAGCTTAAGGCCGGCCAGCGCGACGATATCGCCGGCGTTGGCCTCTTTCACGTCCTCACGGGAATTCGCATGCATCAGCAGCATGCGGCCGACGCGCTCCTGCTTCTCTTTCACCGAATTCAGAACGCCGGTGCCCGAGGTGACGGTGCCGGAATAGACGCGCACGAAGGTGATGGAGCCGACGAAGGGGTCATCCATGATCTTGAAGGCCAGGCCCGCGAAGGGCGCCTTGTCGTCGGCGGGCCGCTCGATTTCATTGCCTTTCAGGTCCACCCCTTTGACGGGCGGGATGTCCAGTGGCGACGGCAGGTAAGCCACAACCGCATCCAGCAGCGGCTGAACGCCCTTGTTCTTGAAGGCCGATCCACACATCACCGGTACGAACTTGAAGCCGATGGTGCCCTTGCGGATCAGCTTCTGCAGATCCTCGTAAGCCGGCTCCTTGCCGCTCTCCAGATAGGCTTCGAGGGCGGCGTCGTCTTCCTCGACCGCCATTTCCACCAGCGCGGCGCGCAGCTCGGCGGCCTTGTCAGCGAAATCGGCAGGAATATCAACCTCGTCGAACTTCGCACCCAGCTGTTCGTCATGCCACACCAAGGCCTTCATCTTCACGATGTCGATGATACCCTTGAAGTCAGCCTCGCCGCCGATCGGCCAGGCAACGACCATCGGCCGGGTTCCCAGGCGATCGACCATCATGTCGATGCAGCGCTGGAAGTCGGCACCGGTCCGATCCATCTTGTTGACGAAACAGATGCGCGGCACGTGATACTTGTCGGCCTGGCGCCACACGGTCTCGGATTGGGGCTCAACGCCCGCCACGGCATCGAATACCGCCACCGCCCCATCCAGCACGCGCATGGAGCGTTCAACCTCGATGGTGAAGTCGACATGCCCCGGCGTGTCGATGATGTTGATGCGGTGATCTTTCCAGAAACAGGTAGTCGCGGCGGACGTGATGGTGATTCCGCGCTCCTGCTCCTGCTCCATGAAGTCCATGGTCGCGGCGCCATCATGGACTTCGCCGATCTTGTGGGACTTGCCGGTATAATAAAGGATGCGCTCGGTCGTTGTCGTCTTGCCGGCATCGATGTGCGCGGCAATACCGATGTTCCGGTACATGTTGAGGGGAGTAGTGCGGGCCATGGGGATGCGTCCGGAATTACCAGCGATAATGGGAGAAGGCGCGGTTGGCGTCGGCCATCTTGTGGGTATCTTCGCGCTTCTTGACGGCGCTGCCGCGATTGTTGGCGGCGTCCATGAGCTCGCCTGACAGACGGCCCTCCATTGTCGGCTCGTTGCGGGCGCGGGCGGCGGTAATCAGCCAGCGGATGGCCAGCGCACGGCTACGATCGGCACGCACTTCGACCGGCACCTGGTAGGTGGCGCCGCCGACTCGGCGGCTGCGCACTTCCAGAGCAGGCGACACGTTGCGCAGCGCCTCGTGGAAGATGGCCAGGGGATCCTGCTTGGTCTTGGCGGCGATGGTGTCAAAGGCGCCGTACATGATGCCCTCGGCGGCGCTCTTCTTGCCGTCATACATGAGGGAGTTCATGAACTTGGCGATGATCAGGTCGCCGTATTTGGCGTCCGGGTTGATTTCGCGGCGTTCGGCGCGGTGGCGGCGGGACATCGTCAGTCTTCCTCTTATTACTTGGGTCGCTTGGCGCCATAAAGCGAGCGGCGCTTCTTGCGGTCCTTGACGCCCTGGGTGTCGAGCACGCCGCGGATGATGTGGTAGCGCACACCCGGAAGGTCCTTCACGCGGCCACCGCGGATCAACACCACCGAGTGCTCCTGCAGGTTATGGCCTTCACCCGGAATGTAGGTCAGCGCTTCGAAGCCATTGGTCAGACGCACCTTGGCAACCTTGCGCAGCGCGGAGTTCGGCTTTTTCGGCGTCGTGGTGTAGACGCGGGTACAGACGGCGCGCTTCTGCGGGCACTGCTGCAGGGCCGGGACCTTGTTGCGCTTGGGCTTGTCGCTGCGCGGCTTGCGAATGAGCTGATTGACTGTCGGCATTCGTGACTTTCCTTTTTGCGCGCCGCCCGTGCACGGGCAACTCGCGCGAAACTCGAAAACCGGACGCGAGCGCCATGCCCGGTCCGAACCTTGCGGAGGACTGATGCCGGTTTCCGGCATGAGTCGCGCGTCCTAAGCTCTTAAACTGGCTTCCCAGCAACGTTTTTGCCGAATTCGCGGCAAACGGCCTGCCCTGGAAGGTGGGGCCTTATATCCACCGGCTCCGGTAGGGTCAAGCGCCGTCGGGGCATATAATATTAGGCTGATCTACCCCCGCCGGGCTGAACTCCGCAAAGGTATGTTTACATTATAAATATCTCGCCCAGTTGCGGCAACGCAGCAAAACTGCTTCAGTCATGAAATAGCTGCGAATGCTGGAGAATCGACGCGCATGCTGCGCAACACCGTCCGAGCCGCCTCCCCTGCCATTCCGCCGCTGAACCGGCGGCTTCTGGCTCTGGCGGCGCTGCTGGCGTTTTTCCTGCAAAGCCTTGCTGTTCAGACCCATATCCACCCCGCCAATACGAATCTCGATATAGCGGGAACAGTGGCCGCCGCTGCTCCCTCGGTGCCGGGGCCCCTGACCAACTCCGACCTTGACCGGGGAAGCTGCCGGCTTTGTCAGGAAATGGCGCATGCGGGGGCCTACATCACCCCCGTCGCCGCGCTGCTGCCCGCGATCCTGGTCTTCGCCTTGGAGGCTCCGGGTTTCGAACTGGCCGACCGGCCGGCGCCCGCGCCTGCCTTCGCCTGGCAAAGCCGCGGACCACCACGGCGCTGATCTCTCATATTTGATCGCACGCGGGACGGATCCGTTCCGCATTCCGCACCGGGGCATTCAGGCCCGGGTGCATGCCCAATATCGGAGTAGCCGTGTTTCGCTCTGTTCTTTTGACCAGCGCCGCCGGTGCTGTCTTTCTGGTCACCGCCCTGCCCGCTCTCGCCGAGGACGGCATCGAAGACGTCACCGTCACCGCCGAACGCCTGAACCAAGCCCGTAACGGCATCCAGACCCAGACCGGCGCCTCGACCTATACGATCACGGCGAACGACATCCAGAGCCAGCCGGGCGGCGACAATCTCGCGCTCAACTCGGTGGTTTTGCAGGCGCCGGGCGTTGCCCAGGACAGTTTCGGCCAGCTGCATGTCCGCGGTGAGCATAACGGCCTGCAATACCGCCTGAACGGCATCATTCTGCCGGAGGGCATTACCGCCTTCAGCCAGACGCTGGATCCCCGGCTGGCGGAATCGGTGCGACTGATCACTGGCGCGCTGCCGGCCGAGTACGGCCTGCGCACCGCGGGCATCATCGACATCCAGACCAAGACCGGCCTGTTCAACAATGGCGGAACGGCCAGCATCTATGGCGGAAGTCACAGCACGCTGACACCCTCCATCGCCTATGGCGGCTCGTCTGGCCGGCTCAACTTCTTCGTTTCGGGCGACTACACCACCAATACGTTGGGAATCGAATCGCCGGACGGCAGTTCCAATCCCGCGCATGATCGCACCCAGCAGTATCACGGCTTCGCCTATCTGTCGGACATCGTGGACCAGAATACCTCCGTCAGCGCCGTGCTGGGCACATCAAGCGCGATTTTCCAGATCCCCAACCAGCGCGGGCTTCAGCCGGTCGGGCTGGACGGCATCGTGGGACTGGGGCCGCAAGATCCCTACAGCGGCAACTATGTGCTGGATGCAAACGGAAACACGAGCTTCCCCTCGCTGATGCTGGACGAGCGCCAGCGCGAACTCACTCACTACGGGATTCTCAGCTACCTGCATTCGCACGACGACCTGGACACCCAGGTCTCGCTGTTCGGCCGCTATTCCAGCCTTTATTACACGCCGGGCAACAACGTG
>JBEHXB010000211.1:0-4947 GCA_048498895.1 Pseudomonadota bacterium | reverse complement strand
CGCGACCGGGTGGCGTTCCTGCGCCTGGCGTCGGGCGAGTTCAAGCGCGGCATGAAGCTGAAGCAGTCGGGCACCCAGAAAACCATCGGCGTGCACAATCCCATCCTGTTCTTCGCCTCCGAGCGCGAGACGGTGGACGAGGCCTGGCCTGGCGACATCATCGGCATTCCCAATCACGGCGTCCTGCGCGTCGGCGACACGCTGTCGGAATCGGGCAGCGTGATCTTCACCGGCATTCCCAACTTCGCGCCGGAAATATTGCGCCGCGTGCGCCTGGCCGATCCGATGAAGCAGAAGCATCTGGCGCGGGCGCTGGAAAGCCTGGCGGAAGAAGGCGTCACCCAGCTGTTCAAGCCGGTCATCGGGTCGCAATGGATCGTGGGGGTGGTGGGCGCGCTGCAGTTGGACGTGCTGAAGTCGCGGCTGCGCGCCGAGTATGAACTGGACGCCGACCTGGAGGCTTCACCTTACGATACGGCGCGCTGGCTGTCGGGCACGCCGGCCGAGATCGAGAAATTCGCCGCCGCGAACCGGGGTGGCATGGCCACCGACCGGGACGGCGCGCCGGTGTTCCTGGCCAAGAGCGCCTGGGAGATCGGCTACGTCGCCGAGCGCTTTGCCAATGTGAAGCTGCTCAAGACCAGGGAGCGGCACGAGGTTCACGCCGAAAGCTGAACCGCCCGCCGCGTGTCCGGCTCGCCCCATGCGCACAGGCGCCGGCGTGCCTCGCCGGCCGTGACGGCGTCGAAGGAATCCAGCAGCGCGTAGGTCGCGGCAGGCTCGCGGCGCGGGCCGATGGTCAGCGCCAGCGCCGAAAAGGCGGCGCGGTCGATGCCGGCCGCCTTGCAGGCGATGACCAGCTTCTCGCCGCTTTCGTCGTGCAGGATGTCCTGGACGGTCTGCCGGTCCAACCCCAGCGCGCCTGCCAGCTTGGCGCCGACATCGCCGCCGGCGCGGGCGGTTTCCACCAGGACGCGGTCGGGGACCTGGCGCGGCAGGGCGCGCGCCGAAAGTGACGGATTGGCGTAGAGCATCACGCGCAGCCGCGCGCGGGCGGCCGGTTCGACATCGCGGGCACACCTGGCCAGCAGCGTCTCGCACACCGGGCGCATGGTCTCGGGGCAGTCGTCCGGCCAGTGGCAGAGGATTTCGGCCACCTCCTCGGCCAGTGCGGCGCGCAGGGCCGGCCCCTGGTCGGCCAGTTCCAGAAGATGCGAAAGGCGCCCTGTGGCAGCCGTGGATGCAGGCATGGAGGCAATCCTCTGCGCCCATCCTCGCGCATCACCCTTAACGTTTGGTTTGCCCTGTTGGCGCTTGCCGCGTCAGGCCGCGACGTCGGCGCCGTCGGCCAGGTCCGAGGCGCGGCTGTAGCCGTGATGGCTCAGAATCTTGGCGAGTTCCGCCAGCACGAGTTCCTGGTGCTCGGCGGGCAGCGGCGGCGAACCCGGCGCCAGAAGGCGCATGGCGCGTACGTGCACGCTGATCGAGGCGGTGTCGCTCCTGCCTTCCTGGCGCAGACCGTCCGTCAGGTCGCACAGGCAGCGCGCGGCGCCGTCCAGCGCCCAATGGCCGAACATGCCCGCCAGGGTGACGATCTGGTCGCCATGCACCAGGATTTCGTGCAGTTGCGCCGGCGAATGGCCGCCTTCCCCGTCCGGCGCGGTGCTGATCCGCTCCAGCGCGGCGATGCCGGCATCGATCGCCTGGTCGGCCTGCGCGCACATGGATTCCAGCTCCTGCTGGGCGCCCTTGATGGCATCGTCGCGGTTCATTCCGCCGAAATCGTCGACCAGCTCCGAAAGCGTGGTCTTCGGGAAATGGATCAGGCGCTTCATTCCTGCTTCTCCAGGGCGACGTCCGTTTCGCGCTTGAAACGGGCATCGGGCGGATCAATGTCGTGGAACCGCCGGTCGGGGCCCAGGAAATTGTCGGTCTCGATGAACGGGCGCTGGGTGCCGGCGACCCAGCTCAAGCGGTCGAACAGCATCTGGGGCGATACGGGCTTGCGCACCACCAGGTTGGCGCCGCTGTCGCGCGCCGCCGAGATCGTCCGAAGCTGGGTGTAGCCGCTCATCACGATGATGGGGATGAAGCGCAGCGGCGGCGGCTGCTTGCGAATCCAGGCGATGATGTCGGAGGCTTCGTTGTCGGGAAGCACGCCCTCGAGGAAGCACACATCGGGGCGGTCCTTCACGATCAGGTCGCGGATCTGGGCGCCGCTGGCGGCCACCTGGATCGCGCCCATTCCGAAGCCGCGCAGCATTTGCGCGATCAGGCCCCGGGTGAACTGATCGCGATCGGCGAGAAGGCAGTGCACCTTGCTCAGATTCAGCCGTGGCTGACCCATGACATTTGCTTTCTGACGCGCGCCCCCCGGCGCTTGTCTGGTTACGCTCACCCGACCGGAACCTGCCCGCCGCGAGTTCCATAAGGTTGTATCGTATGTAGGATCAATAATTTAACCAAACCTTACAACTCTTGGCTGAAACGGTATCCGCGCATGGCCTGAAAAGGCGAGGGGCGCGGCAGCCAAAGGCTCAGTCGCCGACGAGGGCCCAGTTGTCGGGATAGAACCCGTTGAACGTCGTGCGCACGGCGACCGAATAGGCCCCGATCGCATCCCAGACCAGAAAGTCGCCGTCACCGGTCTGTTCGGGCAGCATCACCGGCCGCGGCAGCACATCCAGCGTATCGCAGGTGGGACCGAAGACGCGGAAGGGCTTGGCGGGCCCCGTCAGCCGGCGCGCCGCGCCCTTTGCATCCAGGCGCCAGGCGCTTGCCGGGTAGTCGCCGGTCCAGCCCGGCAAGGTCAATTCATCGAAGCTGCCATAGGTGCCGTCATTCATGTAGAGGCTGGCGCCCTTGGCCAGCACCACCAGGGTGATGAGGCTCATGCCCTCGGCGCACAAGGCGCGGCCGGGCTCGCACAGAAGCGGGATGTTGGGATTGTCCATTTGCGCCACGGACTCGCGGATGGTGTCGAAGTACCAGTGATAGGGCGGCACATCGTTGCCCACATAGGGACCGGGAAAGCCGCCGCCCACATCCAGCGCCGCCGGCTGCACCTTGGCCATGTTGGCGGTGCGCCGCGCCATCTCGATCGCCTGGGCATAGGTGAAGGGCGACAGGCTCTGGGAGCCCACATGCATGGTCAGCGCCGGCGCCGCGCCGGTTTTGGCCACGCGCTTCAGAAGGCGCGCGGCATCTTCCGGGGTGGTGCCGAACTTGCTGGACAGTTCCAGGATCGCCCCGCCCAGGGGCGTGGCGATGCGAACAAAGATGCGAAGCATTTTCGCGGCGGGCACTTCGGCCAGCAGCTTGTCCAGCGAGGCGTCGCAATCGATCACAAAGTCGGTCACGCCGTATTTCTCGAAGGCGATTTTCGCCGCGCCGGGCATGCGCACCGGCGTCATGAAATGACAGATGGCGTCAGGGAAGCGGTTCTTGACCAGTTCGATTTCGCCCAGGCTGGCGGTATCGAAGTGGCGCACGCCCGCGGCCCAGATGAGGTCCAGGGCCTGCGGCGAAGGGTTTGCCTTGACGGCATAGAGCGCGTCGCCCGGAAATCCGTCGAGGAAGCGTTTCGCGGCCGCGCGGAATTTGTCCGGAAACAGCAGGTACACAGGCTCGATCGGCTTCAGCGTTTCGATCGCCTGGGAAACGGTGGCGAAACGCGGCATGGCGACGGAGCGGACAGGAGCGTTCATGACTCCCCTCGGCAGATTTTGCGGGGGCCTGTTTGGGGCACTGCGCCCCCCGGTGCAAGGGAAAACGGGGTTGCCGCGGAAAACGGGGCGCTCCGGAAGGCGCGCCGCGCGTGATGGTTTGGCGACGATCTATTGGGGAGGCGGCGGGGAACCGGCAGGCGCGGCGGAAGCGCCGGGCGCGGGCATGCCGCGCATGACACCGTGTCCGCGCATCTGGCGCATCATCCGCCTGGCGGTCCGGCGTCCGCCATCATCGAACCTGGCCTTCTGCTGGTCGGTCAGGCTGCCGTAAAGCGCCAGCAGGGCCGGGCGTTCGGCGCCGATATCGGCCAGTCGCGCCTTCAGCATGGCCTCCTCGCGGGCGAGGCGCTCGACCGGCGTCAGCGCCTGGGCGCGCCTGTCCGGGTTCATGCGAGCGTCGCACTTCTCTTTCGTCCGCCGTGCGGCAGCCAGCCTTGCATTCTTCCAGCGTTCGAACAGCGGGGTCTGCGCCGAAGTCAGGTCCAGCCGCGCCTGAAGATAGGCGAGCCGGCCGGCGGCGCGGGCGGAGCCCTCGTCGCACAGCCTGGCGCGGCGCTCCCACATCGCCGCATCCGATGGGGCGCCGGAGCCGGCCGCAGGCGTGGCCATGCCGAGGTGGGGAGCGCCGGTCTGAGCCACCATCACCGGCATTGTTTGGGGGGAGGATTGGGCTCTGGCGCTGGTGGCGATGAAAGCGGCGGCGGCGAAACCGCACAGCAGAAGGCACGCCGCAATGAGCAGGAGGGCCTTGGGCATGAAATCGTCCGCCTGAAATGCGGGGCAAATCTAGCGGCGGATCACCTGAACGGCGGCTGAACGAAACGGCCCGGCAGATGAAATATCCGCCATGTCGGTCAGCCGGCCCCGTGGAGCAGGCCGTCAGCGTTCCGCGCGAAGTTCGCGGATGGTCTTCCTGCCGTCGGTGCTGGGCTGGTAGACGTTGGTCATCTCGTGAAAGGCCCGTTCGAACATCTCGACGGTGAAATGCTCGCGCACTTCCCAGGCGCTGAAGCCGACGCGGCGCTGGTAATTGACCTGGTCGTAAAGGAAATCCCCCACGGCGCGGATCTCGCCGGTGAAGCCCAGGCGGGTGCGCAGCATCCGCGCCCAGGAAAAGGCGCGGCCGTCGCGGAATTTGGGAAACTCCAGCACCACCAGCGACAGGCGGTTCACATCGTCGCCCAGCAGCTCGGGATTCTCGCTGGATTGCAGCTTCACG
>JBEHXB010000210.1:0-4977 GCA_048498895.1 Pseudomonadota bacterium | reverse complement strand
GCGCTGGTCACTGGTGCGGGCAGGCGGCTGGGGCGCGCCATCGCGCTGGATCTGGCGGCGGACGGCTGGAATATCGTCATTCATTACAACAGTTCGGAAGACGAGGCCGACAGCGCCGCTCAATCGGTGCGCGCCTTCGGCATGGAGGCGGCAACCGTGCGCTGCGATCTTTCGAAGGAGTCCGATACCCTGACCCTGATCGATCGCGCGACGGCGGAATTGGGACCCCTGACCGCGCTGGTCAATTCCGCATCGCTGTTCGAGGATGACGCCTGGAATACCGTCACCCGCAAGAGCTGGGACGATCATCTTGAAATAAACCTGCGCGCACCCTTTGTGCTGGCGCAGGGCTTCGCCCGTCAACTGCCCGACGGCGTCATCGGCAACATCGTCAACGTGATAGACCAGCGCGTGCTGAAGCCCACGCCCCAGTTCCTGTCCTACAGCCTCAGCAAGGCGGGGCTTTACTGGCTGACGACCACGTTGGCACAAGGCATGGCCCCCCGAATCCGCGTCAATGCCGTGGGACCGGGCCCCACCATCCGCAATGCCCGCCAATCGGAAGCCGATTTCGCCCGCCAGCAGGGGGCGACAATCCTGGGGCGCGGCGCGGCGCCCGCCGACATTTGCGCCGCCATCCGCTATCTTCTGACAGCCAGCGCCGTAACAGGTCAGATGCTGGCAGTGGACGGCGGTCAGCACCTGATCTGGCAGACCCCCGATGTTCAGGTATCCGAGTGAGTTTAGCTGACACGGGCATGATGGCATGAGCAAGATGGACCCACCCCGCATAGCCAGCAGCGCCCGCGGCATCCGTCATGTCTTCATCCGCAACCTTGAACTGCTGGCCCATATCGGCGTCTACCGCACCGAGCAGGGTCGAACCCAGCCGGTGCGCATAAACGTGGACCTGGCCACGGAGGACAATCCCGATACCGGGGACATGTTGGAGAATGTCGTCGACTATCATTCGGTGGAAAGGCGTATCCGAGCCATCATCGCCGAAGGCCATGTCCGCCTTGCCGAGACTCTGGCCGAGCGCATTGCCGCCGCCTGTTTCGAGGACGCCCGGGTCAGGAGTGTCCGCGTGCGCGTGGAGAAGCTGCATGCCCTGACCGGCGCCGAGGCCGTGGGCGTGGAGATCGAGCGCACCCGCTAGGCCGCCGGCAGCGATCCGCCTGCCAGGTTCCATCTTGTCCACCTGCTTGACGGATGGGGTAGAATCTTCGCCTGGAAACGGGCGAATGGCCGCCCCAAGGCAGGAAGGTGTTGGATAGTGTTTTGCGGATTGCGGGATAGGGAGGCAGGAAAATCGCGTAATCGCGCGGTTTTCCGCTTTGCCTGTCCCCCTCCCGGGGGGGAGGGGGGGTCTTATTTCCAGCCGCACAATTATATTGCCGAAGCCGCGGTTACGCCGATCCGGGGCGAATTGCCATGACCAGCCAATCCACCGCCCCGCTCAAGGGCGCCGAGCGGATCGCCGCCTATCTCAAGACGCTGCCTGATGCGCCCGGCGTCTACCGCATGCTGAATGCGGCGGGTGAGGTGCTGTATGTCGGCAAGGCCAAGAGCCTCAAGAAGCGCGTCAGCGCCTATGCCACCGGCCGCGTCCATTCCGACCGGCTGACCCGCATGGTGGCCGACACCGCCGAGATGGTGTTCGTCACCACCGAGTCCGAAACCGAGGCGTTGTTGCTGGAGAGCAATCTCATCAAGCGGCTGAAGCCCCGCTATAATGTCAGCTACCGCGACGACAAAAGCTTTCCCAATATCCTTTTGCGCCAGGACCATGCCTTCCCGCAGCTGCTGAAGCATCGCGGCGCCCGCACCACCAAAGGTGTCTATTTCGGACCCTTCGCCAGCGCGGGCGCGGTGACCCGCACACTGAACACGCTTCAGCGCGCGTTCCTGCTGCGCTCCTGCTCGGACTCGGTATTCGATACCCGCTCGCGCCCCTGCCTTCTGTTCCAGATCAAGCGTTGCAGCGCGCCCTGTGTCGGCCGCATCGACGAGCCGGGCTATCGCGAGCTGGTCGACGAAGCCGAGAACTTCCTGAAGGGCAAGAGCCGCGCGGTGCAAGATCAACTGACCCGCGAAATGAATACCGCCGCCGAGGCGCTCGACTTCGAGGCCGCGGCGCGCCTGCGCGACCGGCTGCGCGCCATGAGCCACATCCAGGCCAGCCAGGGCATCAACCCGTCCACCTTCGATGAGGCCGACCTGTTCGCCGCCTACAGCGAAGGCGGGCACACCTGCATCCAGGTTTTCTTCTTCCGCGCCGGACAGAACTGGGGCAACCGGCCCTACTTCCCGCGCCAGACCCAAGACCTGCCATTGAGCGAAGTGCTGGAAAGCTTTGTCGGCCAATTCTATGACGAGCGCACCGCGCCGCGCCTGATCCTGACATCGGAAGAGCTGCCCGGCGCCGGCCTGCTGGCCGAGGCGCTGGGCCTGCGTGCCGAGCACCGCGTCGAGATCGTCACGCCCCGGCGCGGCGAGAAGCACGAGATCATGGAGCGGGCCCTGACCAACGCGCGCGAGCAGCTGGGCCGCCGCCTGGCCGAGAACAGCGCCCAAATCGAACTCTTGGAAGGCGTGGCCGACCTGTTCGGGCTGGAGCAGCCGCCCCGCCGCATCGAGGTCTATGACAACTCCCATATCCAGGGCGCCCACGCGCTGGGCGCCTTCATCGTCGCCGGCCCCGACGGCTTCGAGAAAGGCCAGTACCGCAAGTTCAACATCAAGACCGAAGACCTGGCGCCGGGTGACGACTACGCCATGATGCGCGAGGTGTTGACCCGCCGCTTCGCGCGCCTGGTAAAAGAGGAAGAAGAGGCCGAGCAGAATCCGCGCTGGCGCCGCCCCGACCTGGTGATGATCGACGGCGGGCCTGGCCAGCTTTCGGTCGCCTGCCAGGTCTTCGCCGATCTGGGGGTTGAGAACGTGGCGCTGGTCTCCATCTCCAAGGGCCCGGACCGCGATGCCGGGCGCGAGCATTTCTACATGCCGGGCAAGGATCCCTTCCGTCTCGACCCCAGGAGTCCCGTCCTCTACTACCTGCAGCGCCTGCGCGACGAGGCGCACCGCTTTGTTATCGGCGGCCACAGGAAGAAGCGCAGCGCCGCTATCGGCGCCAATCCGCTGGACGAAATCGCCGGCGTGGGCGCCGGCCGCAAGCGCGCCCTGCTCCAGCATTTCGGCTCGGCGCGGGCCGTGTCGGCTGCCAGCGTGGCTGACCTTGCTTCGGTCCAGGGGGTCAGCGAGACTTTGGCCCATAAAATTTACGACTTCTTCCACCCGGGCTGATGTCTCGCGCGAAACCGGGGATGACGCGCCGCCCAAGCCCTTCTAGAGTGGCACCATGTTTGCCCTGCCCAATGCCCTGACCATCCTGCGTATCGTGCTGGTGCCGGCCTTCGCCGTCGCCTTCGTGATCCCGGGAGAGGCTGCGCGCCTGACGGCCTTTTTCATTTTCGTGGCTGCGGGAGTGAGCGACTGGCTGGACGGCTTTGCGGCCCGGAAGCTCAAGGCCGGATCGGATTTCGGCCGCATGCTGGATCCCATCGCCGACAAGGTGCTGGTCGCGGTGGCGCTGATGATGCTGGTCGCCGAGGGCACTTTTACCCGCTACAACCCCACCACCGGAATGCTGAGTCTTTTGAAACTCGTGCCCGCGCTGATCATCCTGTCGCGCGAAATCCTGGTATCAGGCTTGCGGGAATTCTTGGCCGGTACCCGGGTCAGCGTGCCAGTCACGGCAATCGCCAAGATCAAGACTGCCGTGCAGATGGTGGCGATCGGAGCGATGATCCTGACACCCATCGCCGATTCCGTCGTACCGGGCATCACCGCGCTTACCTACGCGGCGCTGGCCTACATCCTTCTCTATGTTGCGGCAGGCCTGACCGTCTATACGGGAGTGATCTATTTCCGCAACGGGATGCGCTATATCCGGCCCGGCCCCACGGAGCCGCCGCAGTCCGCATGACGCTTTCATGAATTTTCTGTGGGTGGTCTTTACCCTGGCCGCTGCAGCGGGCCAGACCGCACGAAATGCCTTGCAGCGCGAACTCAGCGGCCCACTGGGTGCTGCGGGCGCGACCCATGTGCGGTTTCTCTTTGCCCTTCCCTTCGCGGTGCTGTTCCTGATCATGGTGCTGATATGGCACCGCGCATCGCTGCCGCGCATCAGCGTTACCTTCCTTGTCTGGCTGGCGGTGGGCGCGCTGACCCAGATCATCGCGACCTTGCTTATGCTGCTGACCATGCAGCACCGCTCCTTTGTGGTTTCCATCGCTTTCCTCAAGATGGAACCGGTGCTGACTGCCATTCTGGGTTTTGCCTTCCTGGGCGACAAACTCACGCCAATGATGATTGCTGCGATCCTGCTGGCGACATTCGGGATGCTCCTCATTTCATTCAGGCCAGGTGGCGGGAACAGTATGAAGGCGGCCCTGTGGGGACTTGCGTCCGGCGGATTCTTCGCGGCCTCGGCGGTCGGGTTTCGCGGCGCCATTCTTTCGTTGGCTCGTCCGGACTATATCCTGACCGCCACCTTCACTCTCGTCGCAGGCCTGGCGCTGCAGTCGCTGGTGATGTCGGTATGGCTGCGCGTCACCGCCCCTGGCACCCTGACCCTGATGGCAGCTTCGTGGAAGGTCGGCAGTATCGCCGGACTGGTCGGGGCGCTGGCATCCGAGTTCTGGTTTTTGGCCTTCGCCCTGGCTACCGCCGCCAGCGTGCGCACCCTCGGGATGATCGACGTGATTTTCGCCCAGGCAGTCTCGCACCGCATGCGTCAGCATGTCAGCGCGCGCGAGCTGACGGGCATCGCCATCCTGCTGCTGGGTGGCGCGCTGCTGATATGGGCGGAAAGCTAGGGTTTACGCTGTCGCCGGGATTTTTCCGCGCACTTCATCGGAATAGGCGTTCATCAGCGTTTCCGTGAGCGCGCCCGGCTTGAAGGTATAAGGCCCG
>JBEHXB010000209.1:0-5008 GCA_048498895.1 Pseudomonadota bacterium | reverse complement strand
ATCAGCTTCTGGTCGGAGGACGCCGCAAAGTCGATGCGTATCGCCAATGCTGTGGCTACCACCTACCTTGCGCAGCAGAAAAACATCAAGGCAAGTGCAACGCGAAACGCCAATACGTTGATCCAGAAACATGTTTCTCAGCTTCAGGTCCAGCTTCGAAATGCGGAACAGGCCGTCGCGGATTACAAGGAAAAGCATGGGCTTTTGAACGCAGTCGGCGCTCCGTTGACTGAGCAGGAGATTTCCGCCCTATCGACCCAGATGGCTACTGCCCAGGCGGAGGAGGCCGAGCAGATGGGCAAGCTCGCTGCCGCCAATTCGCAGTTACGGGCTGACGGCACCAATGGAGTCGGTCAGGCGGCGGCTTCCGATACCATTCGCCAGATGCGCACGCAGGAGGCGGAACTGGCGCAGGAGGAAGCCGCGCTTTCCAAGCGATACGGTCCCAAGTATCCCGCGCTGATCAAGGTGCAACAGGAGCGTCAGGCACTGGAAGCTGCGTTGGCGGCGGAGACCCAGCGCATAATCGCGGGCCAGCGCGCGGAGGCCTCAGCGGCTGCCCAGCGCACTTCTTCGTTGCGGGCCAGCATCGAACGTGACCGTCAGATTCTGGCGTTGGGCAACAGCGCCGGCGTCAAGCTGGCCGATCTGGAGCGCAATGCGAGCGCCGTGCGCAGCGTCTATGAATCCTTTCTTAGCCGTCTCAAGCAGACTGCAGCGCAGGAGGACCTGCAGAAGGCGGACGCTCAGATCGTGTCTCCTGCCACCATTGCGCTCTCACCAACCTGGCCTTCGTGGATGCTGGCTTTGGCGGCCGCAGCGGCGCTGGCTGCCATTGCATCGGCGGCAGCCATTGGACTGCGCGAATTCTTTGAACGCGGGGTTCGTTCGGTGCAGGAGGCGGAAGTCACGACGGGCCTTCCCGTCATCGCCACGATCCCGCGCATCGCTCAGGCCGATCCTGCTGCTTATGTCGTCAAGCGACCTCTATCGGATTTCGCGGAGGCGATCCGCAATCTGCGAACCTCGATATTCGTGACGGGTAATGGACCTGTGCCCCGGATCGTGGCGATGATGTCGGCCATGCCGCAGGAGGGGAAGACCATCACGACCCTGGCATTGGGACGCCAATGCGCTGAATCCGGTGCTCGGGTCCTGATCATAGATGCCGATCTTCGTCGCCGCTCGTTATCAGCGCATCTGGGTCGTTCTGTCCGCCAGGGATTGGTCGAATTGGTCGAAGGTCAGGCGTTGCTGGAGAATTGTTTGCATTCGGACCCATTGTCGGCAGCGACCATCCTGCCTTTGTCGGGTGCGGAGACCGGCAGCAAGGATGTTTTCTTTGCGCACGATCTGGCGCCCTTGTTCGAGCGGCTGCGCAACCATTTTGACATCATTCTGGTCGATACCGCACCGCTTCTCCCGCTGGCTGAACCGCGGCTGGTTGCGGCGCATGCGGATAGCGTCGTGTTGCTCTCCCATTGGCACAAGACCCCGCAGAGCGCGATGAAAGACGCTGCCCGTCTGATTCGAACACTCGATGTTCCAATCGCGGGCATGGCATTGACCTGCGCTGACATGAAGCTGCTGGACACCTTTGGCTACACCGTGCGCGGCTACGGCCGGCAGTCTGCTTATCAACAATATTACATCGCCTGAGGAAGTGGTTGGGTATGTCAACAGCAGTGAGCGTTAGGAGAGTGTCATGAATAGGTTTGCCACCGCTTCCTGGTCTCTTTATGTTCCCGATCGATCCCGCGTTGCGCATGCTCGCATTGCTGCAACGCCGAAGCGGTTATTTGATTTAAGCTTGGCGACACTGGCACTGGCCATGCTCTCGCCGTTGCTTCTGCTGGTCGCGCTGGCAATCAAGCTGGAGAGCAAGGGCCCAATCCTGTTCAGCCAGACTCGCTATGGCTGGGACAACCGGCCGTTTCGCATTCGCAAATTCAGGACTATGTGGACACATCTGGGCGATGTCAGCGGCGTGCGCCAAACGGTGCCCGATGATCCACGCGTCACGCCACTGGGCGCATTCCTTCGCAAGACAAATATCGATGAGCTGCCCCAGCTGTTCAATGTTCTGAAAGGTGACATGTCGCTGGTCGGCCCGCGCCCGCATGCATTGGGTACCCTGGCGGGCGGGATGCTCTATGAAGATCTGGTACCGTTCTATTTTCGCCGGCACCAGGTCAAGCCGGGGATAACCGGCCTGGCCCAGGTTCAGGGTTATCGCGGTCCGACAGTAGATCCCGCGCATGCGCGTATGCGCGTGAGGTTGGATTTGGCGTATTGCCGCCGCCATTGTCTGGCGATGGACATTGGCATCATCATCAAAACCATCCGCCGCGAAATGACGGGCAGCGGAAAGGGTTTCTGATGTCGTTTCCAGCCGTCCGACGCGCCGGTGCGGATGCGCTCGCGGCTCCCGGTTACGTTTTATCCAACGTCAGGCGTGAGGGCGGAATTGCCATCGTGTTGCACGATCTGCGTGGGGGCGGCGCGGAGCGCGCCTGTTTGCGCTTGGCGCGCGGCATGATTCAGACCGGGGAGTCGGTAAATCTTGTGCTCGTGCGTGGGGAGGGCGCCTATCTCTCGGACGTTCCTCCTGGTGTCACATTGACCGTGCTTGACGCGTCGCGCGTCGTTCGGGCCATAATTCCGCTTGCATTTCATATTCGCGCCACACGGCCACGTGCGGTGCTGTCGGCCCTCACGCATATGAATGTGGCCGCCATCGCGGCAGTGCGTCTTTCGGCAACGGGCACCCGGATCGTGGTGTCTGAGCGCAATCAGATATCTTCAAAGGCGGGGGCCGCTCAGCGATGGATGCAGCGCGGACTCTATCGCGCAGTTCCTGCGGCCTATCGGCTTGCGGACAAGGTGATCGCTGTTTCAGAAGGCGTGGCAGAAGATCTCGTCCGCTTCGGTCGTCTGCCGGTGGGGAAGGTCGGTACCATTCATAATCCGGTGTTCGAGGCCGATCTCGACGCTTATTCCGGCGCCGACCCCTCCCATCCGTGGTTCGCGCCAGGCAATCCTCCGGTTGTCCTGGCCGTGGGCCGGCTGCATTCCCAGAAGGGCTTCGATATTCTTCTCGATGCTTTTGCTCATGTTCGTAGCAAAATGGAGTGCCGACTGGTCATCCTCGGTGAGGGAAAAGAGCGTAGCCGCCTTGAGGCGCAGGCCGAGGCATTGAACCTGTCCAGCGAAGTCGATCTTCCAGGTTTTTGCACGAATCCGTTCGCGCTTATGGCACGTGCCGGGTGTTTTGTTCTCAGCTCGCGCTGGGAAGGATTCCCCAACGCATTGGTCGAGGCGATGGCTTGCGGCGCACCGGTTGTTGCCGCCAATTGCCCCAGCGGGCCGCTGGAGATCCTGGGCGAGCTCGCGCCTCTGGTCCCTGTGGGTGATTCGTACGCACTTGGAGAGGCGATACTGACCACATTGCAGAGCCGGCCTGCCAGTGGGGTCCTGCGAGCGCGCGCCACTGAGTTCAGCGTTGCCGCGGCGACTGCGCGCTACATGGCTGTCATGGAGGGCAGATGAAACCGGCGCTTGCCTCCCTGAGCCTGCCGCCGCCGGGCCGGTTGGAGCGCGCGTTCATTATTGTCTCGCTCTTGCTGGTGACGCAGGCCTTGACACCGCTGATTGCGCTCGGCGGAACGGATGCTGATGCGCTGGGGGATTCCAATACCGCCACGATGCTGTCGGCGTTGGCGATCTATTGTGTGGCATTTTTTCTGTTGATGCGCAGGCCGATGGCGATGGTTGATACTGCGCGGGATGATCTGCTGTTGCTTGCAATGTTTCTTCTGCCCATAGCCTCGGTCGTCTGGAGCGTCGACAAGGGGGTCAGCTTTCGCCGCGTGGTGGCGTTGGCAATGACGGGCGTATACTGCATCTATATTGCCAGGCGCCTCTCGCCGCGCGACTTCCTGCGTTATCTATTGCTGGCGCTGTTCCTGGGCGGGATCATGAGTCTTGCCTACACGGTAATCGATCCTCGAGATGCCATTGAGCATTCGGCCGTCAATACCGGCTCTTGGAAAGGCGTATACGGGCACAAGGCGATTTTGGGCCGCATTGCGGCCTTGGCGGTTACGGTCTCGGTTTACGTGCGACCCCGGCATGTCTGGGAGGGGCCCATGCGCTGGGCGACGATCGCGATGTTCATTTTCCTGTCCGTCGAATCTCAATCGCGCGCCAGCTGGCTGATGATGCTGGGTGGAATTGGCTTCATGGTTCT
Source organism: Pseudomonadota bacterium (assembly GCA_048498895.1). Classification (GTDB taxonomy): domain Bacteria; phylum Pseudomonadota; class Alphaproteobacteria; order Micropepsales; family Micropepsaceae; genus Rhizomicrobium. The sequence continues at coordinate 759 of JBEHXB010000209.1, read as the reverse complement.
GATCGCCATTGTCCGCAACCGGCGCTTGTCATCGGGAATAAAGCTGACAGTCGCGATCTTTTGCGGGTTTGCGTTCATCGGGTTGGTGGCCGCGAGCTGGGACTATCTTCTGGCCGATGTCGGTCGTGACGCCACCTATTCCGGCCGCACCACGCTTTGGACGGGGGCAATCGCGGTTGCCAATGCTCACCATCCCATACTGGGTGCGGGCTATCGCGCATTCTGGACGGCGACCGGCGCGGCCGGGGTGCGCGACTATATCCAGGATTGGCTCCGCGTTCCTAGCCATGGACATAACGGCTATCTGGATGTCTGGCTGGAACTCGGCTACGCGGGCGTGGCGCTCTTTGCCGTGTTTCTGGTGGCAATGATTGTGCGGCTGACGCGCCGCATTCTGCGCGAACCGGCCGAACCGGTCTGGGCGGCTTTCGCCATTTTTTTCTTCGTCTTCATGCTCAACAATTTTTCGATCAGTGTGGCCTTCAAACACACGGATATTGCCTGGATCTGCGCGATATTGACGGGACTCTACACCCGTGCCTGTGTCGATACCCGACTGCCTGTATTCAGCCGTGCCGAACGCCGGCGTTTGCATCTTGTGACACCGGCGGCAGTGGCGGGACATCCAGCGCGCGCCGGTCTGGTACGATTGGCGCAGGCCCAATGACCGCTTCATTTACAATTGGATTTCCATATGTCGCTGACCGGTTCGGAGGCAGCACGGCTTCCTCGTTGGTCCTTGCCCAGGCCTTACGGGAA
>JBEHXB010000208.1:0-5010 GCA_048498895.1 Pseudomonadota bacterium | reverse complement strand
GGCTGGCTGGCGACGGTGGATTACGGTACCGCGCTGGCCCCGATCTACATGGCGCATGACGCGGGCATTGCGGTGCATGTGTGGGTGGATGAAACCCGCCCGCGGGGCCAGGGCGCCTCGCTGACCGCCTTCGAGCTCGGCAGCCATGGCGTGCCGCACGCCATCATCGCCGACAATGCCGGCGGCCATTACATGCAGAACGGGATGGTCGACCTGGTGATCGTGGGCACCGACCGGGTGACGGCCAATGGCGATGTCGCCAACAAGATCGGCACATATCTCAAGGCGCTGGCGGCACACGACAACGGCGTTCCTTTTTATGTGGCGCTGCCCAGTTCCACCATCGACTGGACCCTGGACTCGGGCGCCGACATCCCGATCGAGGAACGTGGGCCCGACGAGGTGCTGAAAGTGACGGGGCGCACCGAAGACGGCAGGCTGGAGACGGTGGCAATTGCCGCTCCCGGAAGTCCGGCCGCGAACCCCGCCTTCGACGTCACGCCGGCGCGGCTGGTCACGGGCCTGATCACCGAGCGCGGCACTTGCGCCGCAACGCCCGAAGAATTAAGGGCCCTGTTCCCGAAATCCTGAAAAGGCGCCAAGCCCATGAAGTCCAGCTGGTCCGACAGGGAAGCGAAGGATTTCGTTGTCCGTTATGGCGCCCTGGGCGTCAATGAGGATGTGGCGCTGCGGGTCTATACCACGCGGCTGCTGGGCTCCGATCCGAAGCTGGTGCTGCATGGCGGCGGCAATACATCGGTCAAGACGGTGGTCAGCGATCAACTGGGCGAGGATGTCGATGTCCTGTGCGTCAAGGGATCGGGCTGGGACATGGGCAATATCGAACCCGCCGGCCTTCCCGCGGTGCGGCTGGCGCCGCTGAAAAGGCTGCGCGCGCTGGATGCCCTGTCGGATGAAGACATGGTGAACTTCCAGCGCATCAACCTGCTCGATGCCAGTGCCCCAAACCCGTCGGTGGAAACGCTGCTGCATGCCTTTCTGCCGCACAAATTCATCGACCATGTCCATTCCACCGCAGTGCTGTCGCTGATCGACCAGCCGGACGGCGAGGCACTAGCGCGCGCGGTTTATGGCGATCGCGTCGCCTACGTGCCCTATGTGATGCCCGGTTTCGCGCTGGCCAAGGCGGTAGCGGACATTTTCGACCGCAATCCCAAGGTCGAAGGATTGATCCTGCTCAAGCACGGCATCTTCACCCTGGGCGACAGCGCGCGCCAGGCTTATGAACGCATGATCGAATTCGTCACGGCGGCGGAGGAGCGTCTGGGCCGCCAGCGCAAGCCCCGCGCCGCCGCCGCGCTGCCGCAATCGCTGGCGACGGTGCAGCAGATCGCGCCGATCCTGCGCGGGGCCGTGGTGATTGCCCGTGACGCCAATGCCGGTACGGTCAAGCGCCAGGTCCTGGATTTCCGTGCCTCGCCCGCCGTCCTCGATTATGTAAACGGCGCCGAAGTCTCGCGCTATTCGCAGATCGGCGTGGCGACGCCCGACCACACCATCCGCACCAAGAACTGGCCGCTGCTGGTGCCGGCACCGCAAGCGGACAAGCTGGACGAATGGGCGGATGCGGTGCGCGCCGCCGTCGACGCCTATGTGGCGCATTATCACGACTATTTCGCCCGCAACAATGCGCGCAGCGCCCGGAAGAAGACCGAACTGGATCCGCTGCCGCGCGTGATCCTGGTGCCGGGCGTCGGTCTGTTCGGGGCGGGCGCATCGGCGAAGGATGCGGCCATCGCTGCCGACATCGCCGAGAACACGGTCGAAGTGATCACCGACGCCGAGGCCATCGGCACTTTCCAGCCCATCGGCGAAGCCGACATGTTCGAGATGGAATACTGGTCGCTGGAACAGGCCAAGCTGGGCAAGACCGCGGAAAAGCCGCTGGCCCGTCAGGTGGCGGTGATAACCGGCGGCGGCAGCGGCATTGGCGCCGCAACCGCCATGGCGATGGCCGCACAGGGCGCCGAAGTCGCGGTGCTCGACCGCGACGGCGACGCCGCCCGGGCGGTGACCGAGAAAATCGGCGGCAAGGCGCTGGCCGTGGCCTGCGACGTCACCGACCCAAAGGCGGTGCGCGCGGCGTTCGACGCCGTGGCGTCGGCCTTCGGCGGCGTGGACATCGTGGTCTCCAACGCAGGCGCCGCCTGGCAGGGCGCCATCGGCACGGTCGATGACGAGACGCTGCGAAAATCCTTCGAGCTGAATTTCTGGGCCCACCAGGCGGTGGCGCAAAACGCCACCCGCATCATGCAGGCGCAGGGCACCTATGGCTGTCTGCTGTTCAATGTCTCCAAACAGGCGGTCAATCCCGGCAAGGATTTCGGGCCCTATGGCCTGCCCAAGGCGGCGACCCTGTTCCTGGTCAAACAGTATGCGCTGGATCACGGCAAGGATGGCATCCGCGCCAACGCGGTCAACGCCGACCGCATCCGCAGCGGATTGTTGACTGACGAGATGGTGGCGGCGCGGTCGAAGGCGCGCGGCCTTTCCGAAACCGACTATATGGCGGGCAATCTGTTGAAGCGTGAGGTAACGGCCCAGGACGTGGCGGACGCCTTCGTCTATCTGGCCACCGCCGCCAAGACCACCGCCGCCATTGTCACCGTCGATGGCGGCAACATCGAAGCCAGCCTGCGCTAGCCCGGCTTGGACTTCTTGCCGTGCTTCGGCTTTTTCAGATAGCCACCGCCCGGCCTGGGCTTGCCGCCAAAGTGCTTCTTTCCTGCGTGCGGTTTTCCGGTGTGCCGCTTTTCGGGCACAGGGTCCTGCGCGCCCGTGGTTGGCGGACTTCTTGGCGGCGACTGCTCGCCGGAATTCCCCGGCGCGGGAAAGATGCGCACGCCGCCCTTCTGGCGCGCCGCGACCCGCTCGGCAAACGTCTCTGCCACCCGGGCGTCAACCTGGAAGCGCGTTTCGGCGTCATAGACGCGAATGGCGCCGATATCCGCCTTGGTAACGCCGCCCTGGCGGCAGATTTCCGGCAGCAGCCATTTGGGGTCGGCGTTGCGCTCGCGGCCCACATTCAGCAGGAACCAGGGCCCCTCCATGCCGCCGCGCGCCACTCTTGTGCGGTCCTGCGCCGTCTTGCCGCCGTCTTCGCGGCGTTCGGGCCGGGGTGCGTGCCGCTCCGGCTTGCCTTTTGACGGCTTGTGCGGGTGCGCCTCGCGCTCTGGACGCAGGTCCGGCATTTCCTCCGGCGCGGGCAACTGTGAGCGATAGAGTTTGACGAAAGCCGCCGCGATCGTCCGGGCCGAATGCGATTGCAGCAGCGTGTCGGCGGTGGCCGCGTCATCCTCGCCGGCGGGCTCGGTCAGGATCGGATTTTGCAACAGCCGCTCGGTATCCAGTCTGCGGATTTCCTCGGGCGAGGGCGCATTGCCCCAGGTTGCCGTCACCCGCGCCCGGCCCAGCATCTCCTCGGCCCGGCGGCGGCGCGACGGCGGCACCAGAAGGATGCTGATGCCTTTTCGTCCCGCCCGTCCGGTGCGGCCGCTGCGGTGTTGCAGCACCTGTGCGTCGTTGGGAAGATCAGCATGGATCACCAGCGACAGGTTCGGCAGGTCGATGCCGCGCGCCGCGACATCGGTGGCCACGCAGACGCGGGCCCGGCCGTCCCGCAGCGCCTGCAGCGCATGGTTGCGCTCGCTTTGGCTCAATTCGCCCGACAGGGAAACTGCGGCGAAGCCGCGTTCCAACAGCATGGCTTCCAGATGGCGCACCGACTGGCGGGTGTTGCAGAATACCAGCGCGCCGGGCGGGTCGATGAAGCGCAACAGGTTGACCACGGCGCGCTCGGCGCCGTGCGGCGCGATCCTGACGGCACGGTATTCGATATCGGCGTGGCCGCTGGCCTCGCCGCGCGTCTCGATGCGCAGCGCGTCGCGCTGATAGTGCTGCGCCAGGGTGATGATCGCCCTGGGCAGCGTCGCGGAGAACAGAAGCGTGCGACGCGCCGGCGGCGTCGTCTCCAGGATGAACTGCAGGTCTTCGCGAAAGCCCAGATCGAGCATTTCATCGGCTTCATCCAGCACCACGGCCCTGAGCCCGGTGACCTTCAGGGCCCGCCGCTCCAGATGGTCGCGCAACCGGCCCGGCGTGCCCACAACGATGTGGGTGCCGGCGGCAAGCTGACGCCGCTCGGCGCCGGGGTCCATGCCGCCGACACAGGCCACGACGCGCGCGCCGGCATAGTGGTACAGCCAGTTCAGCTCGCGCTGGACCTGCAGGGCAAGTTCGCGCGTGGGCGCGATGACCAGGGCCAGTGGTTCGCCGGGGGAGCCCAGCGTGTCCGCGCCATCCAGCAGCGTCTCGGCCAGCGCCAGGCCGTAGGCGACGGTTTTGCCCGACCCGGTCTGGGCGGACACCAGAAGATCGCGCTCGCTGGCCCCCGCCTCCAGCACCGCCGTCTGTACCGGTGTGGCGAACTTATAGTCCCGCTCGGCGAGGGCGCGGGTGATGCAGGCTGGAGCTTTCAGGAATGCCAAGGGAACCTTTCATGCGCGCGCTGTTGCCGCGACCGCCACTCTCTAGCGCAGTCCGCCGCGCGAATCAGCCATTGCCTGCACACGCCGGCGATATTCCCGCGCCCATGCCGCCTTATGTGTTGAACCTGAAATGCATCACGTCGCCGTCCTGGACGACATACTCCTTGCCTTCCAGCCGGAACTTGCCCGCCTCGCGCGCGCCTGCCTCGCCCTTGCCCGCGACATAGTCGTCATAGGCGATGGTTTCGGCGCGAATAAAGCCATGCTCGAAATCGGTGTGGATCACCCCCGCCGCCTGGGGCGCGCGTGCCCCCGCCGTCACCGTCCAGGCGCGCGCTTCCTTGGGACCAACCGTGAAGAATGTCAGAAGGCCAAGCAGGTCATAACCGGCGCGGATCAGCCGGTTCAGGCCGGGTTCCTCAAGCCCCAGGCTGGCGAGGAATTCGGCACGGTCCTGCGCCGGCATCTGGGCGATTTCCTCCTCGATGCGGGCCGAAATCAC
>JBEHXB010000207.1:0-5024 GCA_048498895.1 Pseudomonadota bacterium | reverse complement strand
TGTCATCGACACGCGCGAGGCGGGCTGGGAAAAGACGGTGCGCGACATCACCGGGGGCAAGGGCGTTCCGGTGGTCTATGACTCCATCGGCAAGGTCACTTTCCTGCCGGGGCTGGACTGTCTTTCGCCGCGCGGCATCATGGTGACCTATGGCAATGCCTCGGGGCCCGTCGATCCCTTTTCGCCGGCGATCCTGTCCCAGAAGGGCTCGCTGTTCGTGACCCGGCCGACCCTGATGCACTACACCAGGACCCCGGAGGAACTGCAGGAGACCGCCGACGACCTGTTCGCGGTGCTGGCCTCGGGCGCGGTGAAGATCGCCATCAACCAGCGTTATCCGCTGAAGGACGCCGCCGCCGCGCACGACGCGCTGACGTCGAAACGGACAACCGGCGCCACCATCCTGATTCCCTGATCCGCGATGGCCACGCGCATCATCGCGATCTACCATGTGAAGGACAGCGCGGACCGCATCGCGGCGCGCGCCCATGCAATCGCGGTCGAACAGAGCGTGGAGATGCCGGTGTCGGCCATCACCGATCGCGGCGTTCTGGATGACATCGTCGGCAAGGTCGAGGACATCAAGGACCTGCACGATGGCGGCTTCGAGGTCCGCATCGGCCTTGCCGTCGCCACCACGGGCCTGGAGCCCGGCCAGCTGATGAACATGCTGTTCGGCAACAGCTCGATCCATGCCGATATCGAACTGCACGACGCGGAATTTCCCGATCCGGTGCTGTCGGCCTTCGGCGGTCCCAATCATGGCCTCTGCGGCCTGCGCGCCAGGGCCGGTGCGCACAATCGCGCGCTCACCTGTTCGGCGCTCAAGCCTCAGGGGCTGGACGCAAAAGCGCTGGCGGACATCGCCGCCCGGCTGGCGGCGGGCGGGCTGGATTTCATCAAGGACGATCACGGCCTGGCCGACCAGTCCTACAGTCCCTTTGCCGAACGCGTGCCGGCCGTGGCCGAGGCGGTGCGCCGGGCCAATCCCAAAACCGGGTACCTGCCGTCGCTGTCGGGCAACCTGGACCAGTTGCGCGCCCAGGTGAAGATCGCGCGCCAGGCGGGACTGAACGCAGCGCTGATCGCGCCGATGATCACGGGGCTGGCCAGCTTCCATACCCTGGTGCGTGAAAATCCGGACATCGCCTTCATGGCGCATCCGGCGCTGGCGGGTGCCAGCCATATCGCCCCGCCGCTGCTGCTGGGAAAGATCTTCCGCCTCATGGGCGCCGACGCCACCGTGTTTCCCAACCATGGCGGCCGCTTCGGCTATTCCCGGCAGACCTGCCACGCCCTGGCCGACGCGGCGCTGGCGCCCTGGGGCAATCTGAAGAACACCGTCCCGGTGCCCGCCGGCGGCATGACGCCGGAGCGTGTCCCCGAAATGCTGCAATTCTACGGTAGCGACGTCATGCTGCTGATCGGCGGCGGTCTTCTGGCCGCGGGCCCACGCATGACCGAGGAAGCGGCGAAGTTCCAGAACGCGGTCGCGTCCGCTATGGTGGCATGATGGACAGGCCGGACGAAAAATCGGCGGAAAAAATACAGGCCGCGCTGTTCCGCGCCTTCGCGGAGAATTTCCGCTGGGACGATGTGCCCCTCCTCGCCTACAAGGAGGAAGGTTCGGCTCCCTTCAAATCCATCACCCGCCAGGTCCTTTTCAAGGACGACGCGCTGCGCTGCGAGCTGCGCTATTTCGAGGTCGCGCCCGGCGGCTATTCCACGCTGGAGCGTCACGAACACACCCATGGCGTGATGATCCTGCGTGGCGAAGCCGATGTGCTGGTGGGGGGCGAAGTGCGCCCGGTGAAGCAATTCGACCTGGTCCGCATCCCGCCCATGACCTGGCACCAGTTCCGCACCAGGGGCAAGGAGCCGATGGGCTTTCTGTGCATGGTCAATGTCGAACGCGATAAGCCGCAGCTTCCGACGCCGGACGAACTAGAGCAGTTGAAGGCCGATCCGGCCGTCGCCGCGTTCCTGTCGCCGTGAAACATCTCGTCGGACTTTTGTCCATGTTGCTGATGACGCCCGCACTGGCGCAACCGGCAGTGGATGCGCATTCTGGCGCGCTGTTCGACACGGTCGCGGCCCAGGACAAAAAGCTGTTCGATGCCTACAACGCCTGCGACCTGAAAACGCTTGGCGAGATGGTCAGCGAGGACCTGGAATTCTACCATGACCAGACCGGGCTGGCGCGCGGCCGCGCACCATTCCTCGCAGCCATCCAGAACAACATCTGCGGCAAGGTCCACCGCATGCTGGCGCCGGGCTCGCTGGAAGCCTATCCGCTCAAGACCTATGGCGCGGTGGAGATCGGCGAGCATGTCTTCTGCCCGGCCGCGCATCCCGAACAATGCGACCCCAAGACCAGCGGCATTGCCAAGTTCACCATGCTTTGGCAGCACACCGATGCGGGCTGGAAGCTGACACGGGTGATCAGTTACGCCCATGTCTCCGACACCGCGCGCAAGTAACAGCGCAAAGAAAAAGGCCGGGCAGCGATGCCCGGCCTTTTCATTTCGCGCGAATGCGCAGATCAGGTGTTCATGCTCTCGAAGAAATCGCCGTTGTTCTTGGACGAGCGCAGCTTGTCGAGCAGGAACTCGATCGCGTCCACCGTGCCCATCGGCGACAGGATGCGGCGCAGGACATAGGTCTTGGCCAGCGTACCCTTCTCGACCAGCAGTTCGTCCTTGCGGGTACCCGAGCGCATGATGTCGATGGCCGGGAAGACGCGCTTGTCGGCGACCTTGCGATCCAGGATGATTTCGCTGTTACCCGTGCCCTTGAACTCCTCGAAGATCACTTCGTCCATGCGGCTGCCGGTATCGATCAGCGCGGTTGCGATGATGGTCAGGCTGCCGCCTTCCTCGATGTTGCGGGCGGCGCCGAAGAAGCGCTTGGGCCGCTGCAGCGCGTTGGCGTCCACGCCGCCGGTCAGCACCTTGCCCGAGGACGGCACCACGGTGTTGTAGGCGCGGCCCAGGCGGGTGATGGAATCCAGCAGGATGATGACATCGCGCTTGTGCTCGACCAGGCGCTTGGCCTTTTCGATCACCATCTCGGCGACCTGGACGTGGCGCGTCGCCGGTTCGTCGAAGGTGGAGCTGATGACTTCGCCCACCACGGTGCGCTGCATGTCGGTGACTTCTTCCGGGCGCTCGTCGATCAGAAGCACGATCAGGAAGGCGTCGGGATGATTGGCGGCGATCGCCTTGGCGATGTTCTGCAGGATCACGGTCTTGCCGGTGCGCGGCGGCGCGGTGATCAGGGCGCGCTGGCCCATGCCCTGCGGCGCGACGATGTCGATGACGCGGCCGGTCTTGTCCTTGATGGTGGGATCGGCCAGCTCCATGTGCAGCGGCTTGGTGGGATAGAGCGGCGTCAGGTTGTCGAAATGGACCTTGTGCTTGATCTGCTCGGGGTCCTCGAAATTGATCGTGGTGACCTTGAGCAGGGCGAAATAGCGCTCGCCTTCCTTGGGCCCGCGGATCGGACCTTCGACCGTGTCGCCGGTGCGAAGGCCGAAGCGCCGGATCTGTGCAGGCGCGACGTAGATGTCGTCCGGGCCGGGCAGGTAGTTGGATTCAGGGCTGCGCAGGAATCCGAATCCGTCCTGCAGGATCTCGACCACCCCGCCGCCGGTGATCTCCACATTGCGTTCGGCCAGTTCCTTGAGGATGGCGAACAGCATGTCCTGCTTGCGCATGGAGGATGCATTCTCGATCTCCAGCTCTTCGGCGAAAGCCAGGAGGTCGGCGGGCTTCTTGTTTTTCAGTTCCTGCAGCTTCATCGCCTGCAGGCCATCTTGGACAGTCATGGGAGGGGCACCTGGCAGAGTGGGGGGGAAATCGCCTCGACGGACCCGGGCCTTCTTCTGACCCGGCCGTGATTATCGAAGGGGTTGGCTTTGACCCGCTGGCCGCAAGGCTTGAAACCCCGATCTGGGGCGTTGGGCCTTGCGGTCCGGACCTGGCACTTGCCGGTCGCGGACCAATCAGACCAGCTCTTATACCTCGAATCCAGGAACGCGCAAAATGCTTTTCTGGGGCTAGCGGCTGAAAGGCCGCACCGTGACCAGGATCACGATCAGCACCATCAGAAGCGCCGGAATTTCGTTCACGATGCGGAAATACCGGGCGCTATGGGTATTGCGGTCCTGCTGGAACGCACGCCACAGCCGCACATCGTGACCGTGCACGGCCGACAGAACCATCACCAGCACGAACTTGGCCTGCATCCAGGGCTGCAGATAGGCCTCAGTCACCCAGGCAAGGGTCAGCCCCAGTATCCAGGCGGCGGTCATTGCCGGATTGATGATCACCTTCAGCAGCTTGGTTTCCATGCGCTTGAAGCGCTCGCTGCCGTCCGAGCCCGGCGCCGTCTCGGTGTGATAGACAAACAGCCGCGGCAGATACAGCATGCCCGCCATCCAGCTGATTACCGCGATGATGTGAAAGGCCAGGATCCAGCTGACGTACCCGGCCAGAAATTCCTTCAGCGCATCCATATCCGCAGATCCCCGCTAGCGGCCGGCGCAGCCGCAGCGCACGAAGCCGGCCGGGCAGGCACCCGCCGGTGGCGGGCCGGGTTGCTCTAAAGCCGCCCGCCGCACAAGTCCAGCAAGCCCGGCGATGAAATCAGGGTCGTCGCCCACCGTGCGGGCCCTGCGGTATTGCGGCACACCGCTTTGCCGCGCCAGCTTGCCGTATTCGATGTCCAGTTCCACCAGCGTTTCGGAATGTTCGCTGACAAAGGCCAGCGGTGCGACAACAAGGTTCCTGCCTTCCGCGCCGGCGCGCCGGATCTCCGCGTCCGTGGCGGGGCCGATCCATTCCAGCGGTCCCACCCGGCTCTGGTAGCAGACCCGCCAGTCCAGCCCCGGAATTGCCAGCGCCGCCACGACGGCTTCGGCGCTCTGCTCAACCTGCCACTGATAGGGATCGCCCTTTTGGACGATCCGTTTGGGCAGGCCATGCGCCGACAACAGAAGGCGCCAGCCTTGCGGATCGGCGTCG
>JBEHXB010000206.1:0-5033 GCA_048498895.1 Pseudomonadota bacterium | reverse complement strand
TGGCCGAGCCGTGGCCGCTCAATCCCGACGGCGAGCTGATCTTCGGCCTGAAGATCGAAAACCCCCGCGCCGACGCCAATGTGGAATCCAGCGTGCGGGTGCCGGGCATCGCCTTCGCCGAATGGGGGCCGGGCGATCACGGTTTCTATATCATGGGCACGCCCAAGCCGGGGCAGGGCCTGTCGCCCGCGATGCTGCAGGTCAGGAAGCGCGTGCTGGACGCCACCAAGGCGGCCGGCATCAAGTTCCTCAACGCCTGCAGTGACCGGCCTGGTGCGAACTATGTCATCGACCAGATCAAGGACGGCACGATGATCTGCACCGGCGGCGACTCGCCGGCCGCCGATATCGGCCGCAAGTTCACCAATCGCACCGATCCTTTCTAGGTGCCGTAAAAGGGTCTCCGCCGCGCGGCGGGGACCCTTTCCTCGTCCCGCCGAGGCGGATGGCGATCCGGGCATTAAAAAAACAGCCCCACGCCCTTGGGCGTGAGGCTGGTCTTTTGCGAACCTGTCCGGCTTGCTTCAGCGTTCCTGCACCGGGGCGCCGGCCTTGATGGCGGCATCGGGCAGGGCGAAGGCCACCAGGTCGGCGCCGCTGGAGGAGCCCACCGCGGTGACGATGTACTGCTTGCCATTGTGCATGTAGGTCATGGCGGCGCCGGTCTGCACCTTGTCCATGAACACCGCGCCCTTTTCCTCGCCGGTGACCTTGTCGTAGGCGCGCAGGCGGCAGCCCTTCTTGCCGGTCTCATCGGTGAACAGGCCGCAATCGCCCAGGATGACAAGGCTCTTGGTGGTCAGTGTGCCAAGGATGCCCGACTGGCCGGTGCGTGGAATGTTCAAGCCCTTCAGCAGCCGGTGGTTCTTGATGTGGTCGGGCGTCTCGCCATGCACCACCTGCCAGGCGATGGTGCCCTTGTTCAGGTCGATCGCCGTGACGGTGCCATAGGGCGGCTTCATCAGCGGCAGGCCTTCGATCGAGATCATGCCCGGCACGATGGGATCGTTCATCCCGTCGGGCGCGCGGCGGAAGAAGCGGCTCATGGGGCTGCCTTCACTGCTGCGCAGGCTGGCATAGCCGCCGAATGCGCCGCCGTTCGGATCGGCGCTGCCCGGTGCCGGCTGGCCGCCACGCGGATAGATCTTGCCGTCACGCTCGACCGCGCCGGTGATCTCGAACACGTTCTTGGCATAGAGATAGACCATGTGGGTCTCCGGGTCGTAGGACCCGCCCGGCCAGTTGGAGCCGCCCTGAAGACCGGGCAGGTTCAGCGTGCCGAAAATCTTGTCGGTGACGAAGGCCGGCGGTTCATACAGCGGACCCATCGTGTAGTGGCTGGCGATCTCGCGCGCGCGGGCCCTGATCTCGGGCGTCCAGTCGATCAGGTCGGCCTCGCTGACGCCCTGTTTGCAATAGGGCGGCGGCGTGGTGGGCATGGGCTGGGTCGGCGAATACCATTCGCCGGGCACATTGCCCTTGGGCACCTTCTTTTCCGGGATCGGCCAGACCGGCTTGCCGTTGGTGCGGTCCAGCACATAGAGGAAGCCCTGCTTGGACGGCAGGGCGATCGCCTTCACGGTGCGGCCATTGTGCGGGATATCGCAGATGATGCCGGCACAGGACACGTCGCGGTCCCACAGGCCGTGATGGACAAGCTGATAGTGCCACTTGCGCTCGCCGGTCTCGATGTCCAGCGCCACCAGGCTTTCGCCGAACAGGCCGTTGCCGTGGCGATAGACGCCGACCATGTCGGTGTTGGGCATCTCGACGCCGCAATAGATCAGGCCCAGTTCCTCGTCCGCCGACATCGGCGCCCAGGATCCGGTGTTGCCGGCCGCTTCGGCCTGGCCCGGCACGAGCCAGGTGTCGTAACCGAACTCGCCCTTGCGCGGGATGGTATGGAAGATCCATTTGCGCCGGCCGGTCTTCACGTCGAAGCCGCGGATATAGCCCTTGGTGGTGGCCGTGGGCGCGGAGCCCACCACAACGGTGTTCTTCACCACCAGCGGCGGGGCATGCAGCCCGATGACGCCGCGATTGGGATCCATGTCCTGGTCGTCGTCCTTGCGCAGGTCGACCATGCCGTTCTCGCCGAAAGCGGGATCGGGCATGCCGGTCCTGGCATCCAGCGAGAACATGGAGTAGCCGCGCGTGACATAGAGAATGCGTTCATTGGTGCCGTCGGTCCAATAGGAACACCCCAGGCCCGGACCCTGGCGGCTGCCCGAACGTGGACCCTCGTCGTAGCGATGCATCCACAGGAGTTCGCCAGTGGCTCCGTCCAGGCACACCACGTCGCGGCGGAAGCCCGCGGTGGTGTAGATCCTGCCGTTCACGAACAGCGGGGTGGATTGATAGTCCGCATCGAGGTTGGGACCCAGCGCATTGGTGGAAAAGCGCCACACCATCTCCAGCTTGTCGAAGTTGGACGCGTTGATCTGCTCGAATGGCGCGTAACGGGCGCTGTCGAGGTTGTTGGCGTAATGCAGCCACTGGCTCTCCTGCAGCTGGCCCGCAGCCTGGGCGGCACCTGGGGCCCCCAGGCCCTGGGCCTTGGCCGTCTGCGGACCCAGAAGCGCAAGCGCGGAAGTGCCGGCCATCATTGCGCGGCGGTCGATCGAAAACATTGTCGGCGTTTCCTCTTAATTTTGTCGCAGAGTGTGTCCGCTCGGCCGCGGTTACGTGCGATCTAAGCACACCGCAAAAGCGTATGTAAAACAGGCCCCGTGACGCACCTTCGATCTAGTGACTGTGGCGCGGCGGCATGACCAAAATGGGGCGGTAATTCTCCACCACCAGGCTGAAGGGCGCGCCATCCGGCGTCTCCAGTACAGCAGTCAGGCGCAGCGGCGTCATTGCATCTGTGTCAGATTTCCGGGACAGCGTGCGGCGGTGGAAGTTCAACGGCCGGACGACCGCGCCGAACGACCGGTCGGTGGTGTCGAGAATGCGGTTCATTGCGGCCGTCAGGCGGGTGGGGCGGTACCAGTTGTCGGCCTCGGAGAGTATGTGTGCGCCGCACATAAGCTGCACCCTGCGATAGCGCAGATGCTCGCCCCGACCGGCATGCAGCGTTTGGCGTATCCACTGGGTGGCCGGCTTGTCCTGATGCACACGCACCGCGCGAATCCGCGCCGGCGCAGCCAGGTGGAGCTCGCTGCACCAGCGGGTGAGGACCTGCGTCGCGCTTTCGGGTCCGGCCAGGTCGGCCTTGAGACGTGCGAGGGCGGGGGAAGAACCGCTGGCGGTTCCGGCGTGGGCAGGCGCGGCCGCGAGCAGCAGCACAGCCGACAGCAAAATCCTTCCGGCAATCATCGGCGCGCTCAGTGCAGAAAATGCGGGTCGCGTTCGCCCGCGGTCATGGCGAGATCGATATTGTCCACCGCCACCGGACACGTGAAGTGCGGCGAGCGCGCGCAGTTGGGATTGTATGCTTCGTTGAAGTCGATGATGACGGTGCCGGGCGGAAATTTGCCGAAGCCGGTCACATCGACATAGCGGCCCGCGCCATAGGCGCCCTTGCCCGTCAGCCGATCGGTGAAGAAGGCCGACATGTCTTCGATCTGCCCCGGATCGCGGCTGCCGCCGTAGAAAGGCAGGGTGACGGTCTTGCCCTTCAGGACGAAGCGCGCGTCCCCGACATGGAAGAACTGCTTGTCGGTGCCGCGCGAGGTGCGGAAGACGCGCGGTGGCAATCTGGGATCGGGGACGAACCGCGCGGCGACGCGAAAGGCGGGATCGTAGGGATAATAGGAGACGCCCTTGAACGCCTTCGCGGCGGGCGCCTGCTGGTTGTAGATGAAGATGCGCCAGCCCTGTATGCCCGCGCCGACCTGGGTGGGATGTCCGGCAATGTCGATGTCGCGGTCAATGGGCACGGTCTTTTCGACCTGGTCGCCGGCGACGGGCTTTCCATCATGCATCACCGTCAACCTGCCGCCGCGGAAGCTGGCCTTCAGGGGGCCCTGCGCATCGGGCTTGCTGCTCCAGCGCCAGCTCGCGGGTTTGCCCCTGTCACCTACCAGTGTGACGGACTGGCCTTCGCCCAGATAGGCGGAATCCTGGATCTTGAGCATGGCGTGGGCGACATCGGCATAGGCGCGGTTCTGGGCGGCGATGTCGGATTTCCACTGCTGCTGCGGCGAAGGCGCGGCGGCGCCCAGAAAAAGGACGGCGGCGGCAACGGGAAGGCGCACGCTGGGCATGCGCGAAGATTCCCGCAAAATCGCTGTTTCCGCAACCGCGCTCGCAAGGCCGGACGCGCAAATTCGATTAAAAGTCGAATCGTCTCCTGTGCATAGCCTGCGCCGGACAATTGAGCATTCGGAACAATGCTTCATTCATTGCATTGGTGTACGCGCAAGTCCGAAGGAGAGCCGGAAGATGCCCATGGATCCCGTCCTTGTCTGGCTCCACGAGATTGACGAGGCGGCCAATGCCGGGGGCGATGGCCGCCGCGCGGGCATTCGCGCATCGGCGGATCATCTCCTGAAGAATCTGCCGCCGGGGCTTTCTCCGACAAGTCCGATGGGGGCTGCGCCCCTGGTGAGGGCGGTCGCCGATGCCATGCCCGTCGCCAGCCCCTACAGCCGCTATCGCCTGGAGGCGCTGGCGCAGCGGCTCGAGACGGGCCAGCGCTCACTGGCCGACCTTGTTTGTCTGCGTCACATGCTCAGGCAGATGAAGGGCTCGGCGGTATCGCAGGAGCGCCATCTCGCCAGCCTGCTGTCGATCGCGGTGTTGGGGATTGCACGGCCCCTGCTGATCCATCGCGCGGCTCACGCAGACGGTCGCGCGCCACTGCGTTGATCGAGCAGTCGAAAAGGCCGCAAGGGCGGCCTGTCTCTTCACCTGGCTATCGCCGCGCGTTTGCTTTCCGGCGCACGCCGATAACGCGAAGGGTATGAAACCCTTCCTCGGGCAGGAAAACCGGCATGCGGTCGCCGCGCCGCAACCCCAGCAGGGCCGCCCCCAGCGGGGAAAGAATGTTGATTTGCGTTTCGGGATCATTGAAGTCCGCCGGAAAAACC
>JBEHXB010000205.1:0-5062 GCA_048498895.1 Pseudomonadota bacterium | reverse complement strand
GCCGCGGTTGCTGCGCCAAACATTTGCGCGACGATGAATCCCAACACCGACGTTGGCGCGATTCCTGCGAACGTGTTGGAGAGGCTTCGCGCGATGGTGACGGCAGGATTGGCGAAAGAGGTCGACGCGGTGAACCAGTAGGCAGCGGTGATGTAAAGCCCGATGGCCAGCGACGTTGTGTCAGGCCGGGAGCGCGACGTCCCCAGGATCGTCGCTATCAGTCCGAACGTCGCAACAAATTCCGAGAAGAATTGGCCTTGGCCGCTCCGCAGCTTCGTCGATACCTGGACCAGGGGCTCGGCGAACATCGCATGGGCGACATAGACACCGAGCACCGCCGCACCGACCTGGACGACGATGTAGGCGACCGCGTGCGGCCAAGGGATTTCCCGCTGTGCCAGAAAAACCAAGGTGACCGCGGGATTGAAATGAGCGCCCGAAATCGGCGCGAACGTCCATATCAGGACGACCAGGACCGAGCCGGTCGCAAGCGTGTTGCCCAGAAGCGCCAAGGCAACATTGCCGCCCGACAGGCGCGCGCCCATGATGCCGGAGCCCACAACGGTCGCCAGCAAAAAGGCGGTCCCCAGCGCCTCCGACGCTAGCTTGCGGGAGAGCGTCATGCGGTTTGTGTCGCCCCGGTGTGGCCTATGTCGTCCAGGCGCTCTTTGAGCGACATGCGATCAAGGCTTTCGACCGGCAGATTGGCGAAGAGCTCAATCCGGCGCTGGAGAATCAACATCGCCTCACGGAAGGCAGCGGTGATTTCAGCCTCAGTGCCTTGGGCGGCGGCCGGGTCCGCGATGCCCCAATGCGCGGTCATCGGCTTTCCGGGCCATACCGGGCAAACTTCGTTCGCGGCATTGTCGCAGACGGTGAAAATGAAATCGAGCTTTGGCGCTCCCGGTGTGGCAAACTCGTCCCAGCTCTTCGAGCGAAGGTCGTCAGTCGGGAAGCCGAGCCGCGAGAGAAGCGCGAGGGCGTGGGGATTTACCTCGCCCTTCGGTGTCGACCCGGCGGAATAGGCTTTGAATTTGCCGCCGCCGATTTTGTTCAAGATGGCCTCGCCGAGAATCGAGCGCGCCGAGTTGCCGGTGCAGAGGAAAAGGACGTTGAAGGGCTTATCCGGCTTGTCTGTGCGCATCATGAGCTCCTGCTTCCGACGGCCTTTTTCGGCGGCACTGTCCGCTTCGCAGTTTCGGGCCCGCAGCATTGGGCCGCGAACCGCCCCAAGGGCGCACAGATCTCAGGGCGGCCGCCACAGCAATCCTTGGTGAGATAGACGAGAAGCCCAGCCATCGCGTCAAAATTGGCGGAATAGATTATCGACCGACCCTCGCGGCGGGCTTTGACCAGGTCCGCGTTGGCGAGGATTAAGAGCTGGGCCGACATGGTGTTGGCGGGAATGTCGAGCTTCCGTGCAATGTCGCCCGCA
Organism: Pseudomonadota bacterium; assembly: GCA_048498895.1. GTDB lineage: Bacteria > Pseudomonadota > Alphaproteobacteria > Micropepsales > Micropepsaceae > Rhizomicrobium. The sequence goes on along the minus strand of JBEHXB010000205.1, from coordinate 3,627 downwards.
GCCATGCCCTCCGGGCCCTTCTTCACCAAAAGGCGGAAGACCTGGAGCCTGGCATCTTGGGCCAGGGCCGAGAGACGTTTAATTGCGATGTCCGCATCCATATTTCCATAATCTCGGAAATATGGATTTCGGTCAAGTGCCGGGATTAGCGCCCGACAGCCGCAAACAGGCCAGCCTCGACGAGCCGCGCCGGGCTCTCCGCATGGAGCGCCCGGTGAAGTGCCGGGCCGGCATCGCACCTGCCATGACGCGAACCGCTCAACGCGGCAACCGCGATGCGATCTGCCCGCCCTGCTCCCAGACAATCGCCGCCAGAATGAGAAGCTTCAGCCCGTCGATGACGATATAGGTCCGGTGGTCCGGCGAGCCCGCAGGCCGGTTGCCCGCCTGGATGGCCGTGACCCTGGCGTTCAGGGCGGGCAGCAGGATCATCGACTGCATAAACAGCAGCACGCCCAGGACCAGCGTGGACACGGCGGTGAACCGGCTCGCCGGCGCGAACACCAGCGGCGGTATCAGCATCGCCAGGACCAGCCACTCCACATCGTTCCATACGGTGAAGGTGGCGCGTCCGACATCCAGCGCGACCGGGCGCGCCAGCGACGGCGCCAGGAATTTGGCCGGCGTGGCGATGAAGCACACGCCGACCAGCAGCCCCGCCCAGAATGCCGGCAGCAGGATATAAACGACCTGGATCATCGCCGGCTTCCCGCCTAGTGAGCGGCTCTAGCCATATGAATGATGATCCCGATCGCAGTGCCGCCGATCGTGAGCAGCACCGGAACCAGTATGACCTGCAACAGCGCTTCGTAACCCAGCATCGTGCCGGTGCTGGCGTGGAAGGGTTTCGCCATGAAGCGCCAGAAGGAACGACCCTTCATTCTGTCGCCGGGATAGATGCGGCTCATTTCATAGGGTACGCCGAAGTACATCGCGGCATAGACAGTTCCGATCACGACCTGGAACAGCGCATTCGAGCTGGTCCAGAATGTCGCCCAGAATACCGCGAGAAAGCAGAGCCAGCACAGCAGCGCAACGCGATAGACATGGGGATGCATGATCGCATTCATCGGCGCCGCATCGGCCTTCAACTCGTGTGCATGCTCGTGGCTTTCGCTGACGGGGTGTATGGTCATTTCAGTCTCCCTTCGCTGCAAATTTCTCAAGGTCGGCATCACTCGACGCGGGCGGATCGACCTTGCAGGGTCCAGGCGTCGCCATGATCGAAGACCGCAAGCCGGGCGGGCGGGCCTCGCTGTTTGTTCGCATGCGGGGATAAAGGGCACGCGCCAGCCGGCGGATCATTGTCTCATCGATCCCCGGTAGACCGGACTGGCGGCGCGGATTGTCCAACATCACTGGCTGCATTCCAGGCGCGCTGGGCGCCTTACTGAAAGCTATTGCTCCGACCGGCTTAAAGCAATATTGCTCATACATCTTTAAGCGGGATAAAACGCCGCACACGACCGGCGCCCGTTGCGTGTGTCGCGCCCGCCGCCCGAGCACCTCGTCTTGCGGGGACCGGATGCGAATGGCGGGCACCCAAGGGAATGCGGGGAACCTTTCCGCGGGAGCCGCATCCAATGGATGAGCCGGGCCGATCCCGTCCCGGCAAGGAGGCTTACATGACCAGCAAATTCGCTCTCGTCTTCATTTTCCTGCTGCCCGGCGCCGCGTGGGCGCAGGCTCAAAAACCCAATGACGCCCAAATCGCGCATATCGCCTACAGCGCCGGCGCGATCGACGTCGCCGCGGGGCAGCAGGCGCTGGCCAAGACCACCAACCCCGCCGTGAAGGAATTCGCGCAGGAAATGGTGCGCGACCATCAGGCGGTCAACGAACAGGCTCTCGCATTGGTCAAGAAACTGCACGTCACCCCGCAGGACAATCCCACGAGCCAGGCGCTTGAAAAATCCGCCGATAACGAGAAGGCCGCACTGGAAAAGCTGAACGGACCAGCCTTCGACCGGGCCTATGTCGAAAATGAAGTCGCCTTTCACAAGACCGTCAACGGCGCGCTGGAGACGACCCTGATCCCGGATGCGCAGAACGCGGAATTGAAGGCGCTGCTCCAAACCGGCCTCAAACTGTTCCGGTCGCATCAGGCGCACGCCGAACACCTGGCGGCCACACTCAAGTGAAATCTCTTTGCGCCTTTGCGATTGCGCTGTGCCTGGCGCCGGCCTTTGCGGCCGGCGCCCACGCGGCGGATCATCTGATCATCATCAAGAACATGGAATTCGGCCCCGCGCCGCCGAACCTGAAAGCAGGAGACACGATCACATGGAGGAATGCGGACTTTTTCCGCCACACGGCGACAGCACGGAACGGAGCGTTCGACTTGAAGCTGGCACCGGGGGAGACAGCGACGGTCACATTGCAAAAGCCCGGACGCATCATGGTGTTCTGCCGCTACCATCCGGACATGACGCTGGCGCTGTCCATCGCAAAATAAGGGTCCACCCGTCGCGGGAAGAAGCGGAAGCGGCGGTCCGCACCCTCATCGCCTGGGCGGGCGATGATCCAGCGCGGGAAGGGCTGCGCGAGACGCCGGCGCGGGTCGTGCGATCCTATTCCGAATTGTTCGGCGGCTATGGCGTCAATCCCGGCGCATTGCTGGAGAAGACTTTTTCGGAAGTCGGAGGGTATGATGAACTTGTCGTTCTGAAGGACATCCGCCTGGTGAGCTGCTGCGAGCATCACATGCTGCCGATTATCGGCAAGGCCCATATCGGATACCTGCCCGACCGCCGCGTGGTCGGCATCTCCAAGCTAGCGCGGGTTGTCGACGGCATCGCCCGGCGCTTGCAGATACAGGAGAAGATGGCCACCGACATCGCCGGCGTGATTCAGACCTCCCTTAAACCACGCGGCGTGGGCGTGGTGATCGAAGCCGAGCATTGCTGCATGACCCTGCGCGGAGTCAATCGCCCGGGGGCAGTGATGACGGCGAGTTGCCTGATGGGCGCGATCCGTGACGATGCACGCACCCGGGCGGAATTCCTGCGGCTTGTGAGGAACTGACGATGACGGCCGCCGCGCTGGACTATGAAGGCCTGGATGAACGTGATCTCACCACGCTCGCCGCGAAGGGCGATCGCCTGGCGTTCCGGGCCATCATGAGACAATGCAACCAGCGGCTCTTTCGCGTCGCGCGCGCTGTCGTGGGCAGTGATGACGAGGCCGAAGACGTGCTGCAGGCGGCCTACCTGTCCGCCTTTGCAAAGATGGGCCAGTTCCGCGGCGATAGCGGCCTTTTGACGTGGCTTACCGCCATCACCCTCAATGAGGCGCGCGGCCGCCTGCGCAAAAAACGACCGACACTGGAGTTGACCATGCTTGACCAGTCCGCTGATCGCATCGTGCCATTTCCAGGCGCCACCCTTGCCGACGACCCGGAGGCCGCGGCCGGGCGTGCCCAACTTCGCGCGATCCTGGAATCGGCGGTCGATGCGCTGCCGGCGGACTTCCGGGTGGTATTCATATTACGTGACGTCGAAGGATGCAGCGTCGAGGAGGCTTCCGCCCAACTGGACATAAATGAATTTATTTTTACGGTATTCGCTGATCTCCCAGGTTATTTCGTGGCCGTTCAATACACTATCAACAGTTAATGGTGCGGGGCCT